>JAILKC010000011.1 GCA_024694055.1 Lachnospiraceae bacterium
GGAATGCATTTTAAGTTACGTCAGGATGAGGCAGTGGTAGTCGTGACCAGACTTCCTGATCCCTGCAAATACTGGTCGTTCATCGTATATGACATGTTCTCCAAACAGAAAGAGGGCAAGGATTATTCGAAGGAAAAAGGCTTTTTCGGTATAGGCGATGATACCACAGGTCTTTATCATACCATTTTTGCTTCGATCGGTTCACCTGTAGATATGCTTAATGCACGTCATAACGGAGACAGTGCATTTGCTACTGCTGCAGTCATAGTGATGTGTGCCAATAAGGATGTAAAAGAAAACGTCATTAAGTGCCTTGAGAGTTCCGGATATCCCGAGAGTATGGTCAATGTCATGGAGATACCTTCGGGTGTATATGATATGGGCCTTGGCAAGAGTAAGGATACATTCAGCCTGTTTGGACGTATCTCACAGCCTGAGGACAGGGCGGCTTACGATAAATACATTGATGAGCTTACCCAGAATTCCTTCGTGTTCAGAGTTACACCCAATAAAGAAATAGCACAGAATTCTTTTGATGTCATGGAACTTAAGACGCGCGGAAGCGGTATGCATGAGGCCGGACAGGTTGATAACTGCGCGCAGAATCTTGATAAGATACGTAAAAACATAATAGATAAGTATTCGGATGAATATGATTATGAGGAGCTGACGACGGAGATCGGTATCATCGACGGCCTTACCGCCTATACCAATGATGTCAATGCCAATGGAGATGTACATGATGCAGCTTATCTTATCAGTCCGAATTTCACCTTAAAAAGTGATGATGATTTTGTGGTCGTATATGGCGTCAATCATAAGACGACTAAGAAAGCACACTATTTTAATGCGGTCCTGCATGCAAAGCCGATGCTAAACGGAGTATGTACCGTCTTTGACTCTATGCTTAAAGGAAGTGCGGATGAATTCCTGCCTGAAAAGATAAGCAGCGCTGATCAGTTCTATGCATACAGAATGGCAAGAACAAAGCTTGATGAGCATACGGCGATCATCCCGTATTCGACAGGTAATGAACAGGGCAAGTTCTATGGCGTGGACAATGATAATCCTTCATTTATACTCTTCAGGATATACCTTGATGAGACGGGGGTAGGAGCGTCATATTATGAGCTTGTCAATGACAGGGTGATAGTATTTCATAAGAAGTAAAAATGCAATATCTCATAAAGAACTGAAATCAAAAAAACAGTAGACAGTTCGCAAAAAAGTGATATAATATCGTTAAATACTTATTGGGGACTGACATAATGATTGGGGATCATTTTTTAGATGTGTAAAAGGGTGTGATGACTTTTGTTGTCGCATCCTTTTTATGAGCAAAAATATATTTTAAGGAGACAGATGACACTATGAATAAGATTTTGGCTTTTTTTCCACTGAATAAGGGGATACAGAAGGGTGCAGGCAAGAAGCTTTTGCTTGGACTGCTCAAGTATTTGGGGCTTTGGATCGGCAGCGCTTTGATAATGAGGATTTTGGGACGTATTCCGCTTGTCGGCAATCTTATCTATCATCTTGGCAGGATACTTGACATATACTGCCCGATTGGTATGATCACTGCTGTCATTCAGATGCTTGCTGTGACTGATGATACGGAGATAGAGTACGTCGGCTTTGATAAGGTTAAAGGCCTTTTTACCAATAAGAAAGTCCTTATCGGTCTGGCCATAGCGGCCGTGGCTCTGTGCATAATACCCAAGAGCATTTGGAACGGTGCCGGAAAGACCAATTCAAAGAAGGAGAATAAGACAAAACAGGAAAGCGAAGAAAAGTCTGCAAATAAGGAAGATAAAAAAGAGGTAAAAGTAGAGGAAAAAGCTGACGATAAGGCAGAGGATAAGGCAGAGGCGGAATCTGAGGCTGAGGTTGCCGATAAGGCTGATGAAAAGCCGGAGGTATCGCAGGATACAAAGGATTTCTATGAAGCAGCCAAGGGAACGTATAAGACTGCGGATGGTAAAGCATATACATTCGGCAGGGTTGGTGATCTGTACTACTTTACCGGAGGAGACTATGTTAAACACGCGTGGACACCGATATTGTATTCAGCTGAAAAAATTAATAAAGGTTCTGAGATAAAGGCCATACTTAAGGGCGATGATGATAAAGATTATGAGATAACACTTACGTCTGACAGTGACGGTAAGAGAGCCATGACGATCTCTAACGGAGAGTTGGTGACAGAACTAGTTGATGCGACCTATTATTCTTTTGATGAAATTTTATCTGAGAAAAAGAATTCCGTGCATATCAGTTATATGCGAGTGATCTCTATGGATGACGGTGTGACTAAGTATAAAGAGAACAGTGTGACTGGGCTTCATAGCTCTTTTATAACGGACTATGCGTTTGCGGACGTTACGGATCTGTGCGAAGGGGATGAACTTATCATACGTGGAAATATCGGTATCCTGACCATTTTAGGCATACAGGATGGATATGTAGTACCTCTGTGCGAACAGATATTTGATGAGCATACGGGTAATATCCAATACGACGCAGAAGCGGGTAAGCTCTTCTGGTATGATTCAGCGGGTAAAGGTGTGTCTACTGAATTCAATACGGAAGACTTCTCATGGACCGAAGTTTCTTATGGTAATGGCAATAACTGGGAAGATGAATTGTTTTTTGCCAAGTGGGGAGAAGATTACTATGAAAAATTGGCGGAGAATGAAGCAAAGAAACTGGAAGAAGCAATGGCTGCAGCGGATAAGGTGATAGAGCTTGACGACAGCATGGTGATCACGGAACCGCTTGAAAGCTATATAGGCAAATACGAAAAAGAGAATATGCAGCTTGAGATCAAGTCTATCTCAGACAATACGATCCATATAAGCTTAATAGGCGGTAACGGAGGAACAGCTATAGGTAAGCGATATGAAAAGATGGAAAAGTCCGGACCTAAGGGAGTAGTTGTATTTGCGCTTTCCGGAAATGCCAGAAGTTCGATCGAGAATGTGTATACCGGTGCCAAGAGTTTTCCTCTTGCGATCGTCATTGCGCTTAAGCCTGACGGAAGCTTTG
>JAILKC010000037.1 GCA_024694055.1 Lachnospiraceae bacterium
CCCTCGTCAACGACCTCGTTGTGGCAATGGCTGTATCCTTTATCTTCGGATTTGAGTTCAGCGCGAACACCGTTGCGGTTATCCTGACTATCCTCGGTTACTCTATCAACAACACTATCGTTATCTACGAAGGAATATGAACCTCTCTTTGACTGTGCTAAGAAGGTGGCTGATAAGCAGAATAAGAAGGGCTTCTTTGTTACATGTGATTCATATGTAACAATGTCAGATGGTACAGGTATTGTACATATCGCTCCTGCTTTCGGTGAAGATGACGCCAATGTAGGACGCAATTATGACCTGCCTTTCGTACAGATGGTGGATGAGAAGGGTGTTATGCTTGCTGAGACTCCTTTTGCGGGCATGAGGTGTAAGCCCACCGCATCAGAGATTGAAGCAGGTGCCATAAGCGCAGACCCCGAGGTTATCAAAGAACTTTCGGGCAGGAAGCTTTTGTATGATGCGCCCAAGTTCGAACATGAATATCCTCACTGCTGGAGATGTGATACTCCTCTTATCTATTATGCGAGAGAGAGCTGGTATATCAAGGAGACGGCGGTAAGGGATGATCTTGTACGTAACAATAACACAGTCAACTGGATACCGGAATCCATAGGTAAGGGACGTTTCGGCAACTGGCTTGAGAATATCCAGGACTGGGCTATTTCGCGTAACAGATATTGGGGAACACCACTTAATATCTGGGAATGTGAGTGCGGCAACAGAGAGTGTATCGGTTCAAGGGAAGAGCTTAAGCAGTTAAGCGGGGATGAAAAGGCTCTTACGGTAGAACTTCACAGACCTTATATTGATGAGATCACATGCAAGTGTCCCAAGTGCGGTGGCACCATGCACAGAGTGCCGGAGGTTATCGACTGCTGGTTCGATTCGGGAGCCATGCCTTTTGCGCAGCATCATTATCCTTTTGAGAATAAAGAACTTTTTGAAGCACAGTTCCCGGCACAATTCATATCGGAGGCGGTCGACCAGACCAGAGGCTGGTTCCACTCGCTCATGGCTGAGTCTACCCTTCTTTTCAATAAGTCTCCTTATGAGAATGTCATAGTCCTTGGACATGTCCAGGATAAGGACGGTCAGAAGATGAGTAAGAGTAAGGGCAACGCAGTTGATCCTTTCGAGTCGCTTAAGACATACGGCGCAGATGCGATAAGATGGTATTTCTACATCAACTCTGCACCCTGGTTGCCTAATCGCTTCCACGGCGACGCCGTTATAGAAGGACAGAGAAAGTTCATGGGAACGTTGTGGAATACATATGCATTCTTCGTTCTCTATGCAAATATCGATGATTTTGATGCAACGAAGTATGAGCTTAATTATGACGGGCTCGGTGTAATGGATAAATGGCTATTATCCAAGATGCATTCGATGGTTGCTTCTGTGGATGATAATCTCGATCATTACAGGATACCTGAGGCTGCAAGGGCTTTACAGCAGTTTGTTGATGAGATGAGCAACTGGTATGTAAGACGCGGCAGAGAGAGATTCTGGGCCAAGGGCATGGAGCAGGACAAGATAGATGCTTACATGACTCTTTACACCGCTTTGGTGACAGTATCCAAGGCTGCTGCACCCATGATACCTTTCATGGCGGATGAGATATATCGCAATCTCGTATGCAGTATAGATAAGAATGCTCCCATATCTGTTCATCTGTGTGATTTCCCGAAAGTGGATGATTCGCAGATCGATAAGGATCTTGAAGACAGGATGGATACAGTCATTGATATTGTGGTTATGGGCCGTGCATGCCGTAATACCGCCAATATCAAGAACAGACAGCCGATAGGAGACATGCTTGTAAAGGCTGATGACGTGGATCTGTCCGAGTATTACAGGGATATCATTGCCGATGAGCTTAATGTTAAGAAGGTTACATTCACCGGGGATGTAAGTGAATATACTACATACAGCTTTAAGCCGCAGCTTAAGACTGTCGGTCCCAAATACGGCAAGCATATGGGCTTCATACAGAAGACACTTGCAGGACTTGACGGTAACGCAGCACATGCCAAGCTTATGACTGACGGTGCTTTGGTATTCGAGGATGGCGGAGAGAAGATCGAGCTTAAGGAAGAGGATCTTTTGATCACGATGACCCAGAAAGAAGGCTATGTTACTGAGGCCAATAATAAGATAACTGTAGTTATTGATATAAAACTCACGGATGAACTCTTGGAAGAAGGCAATGTCAATGAGATCATCAGTAAGCTCCAGACCATGCGTAAGGAAGCTGACTTTGAAGTGATGGATCATATAAAGGTTGCATTATCCGGCAATGATAAGCTTGCACAGGTGGTTAAGCGTAATGAACAGACCATTGCCACCAAGGTTCTTGCAACAGGCTTTGAGTTCACTGAGAAGGATTACGCTATCAAGAAAGCATGGAACATTAACGGAGAAGAAGTAACGATCTGTATAGAGAAGGCATAATCGAAAGGAAGGAGCTGCACTATGGCTAAGAAGACAGAGAATACTCTCAATTTTGACAGAGAACTATTTATCAGAAGCGTTAAGTACAATGTGAAGACTCTTTATCGTAAGAATATCGAAGAAGCTTCATCTCAGGAGATATTCCAGGCAGCATCTTATGCTATTAAGGATGTGATCGTGGATCACTGGATGGATTCGCAGAAGGAATTTGAGCGTTCTGATCCGAAGATGGTCTACTACATGTCAATGGAGTTCCTTATGGGACGTGCATTCGGCAACAATCTTATCAACTTAAAAGCATATAAGGATGTGGCAGAGTGCCTTGATGAGCTTGGTCTTGATATCAACGTGATAGAAGATCAGGAGCCCGATGCCGCTTTGGGTAACGGAGGTCTCGGAAGACTTGCAGCATGCTTCCTCGACTCACTTGCCACACTCGGTTATGGCGCATACGGATGCGGAATCAGATACAGATATGGAATGTTCAAGCAGGAGATAAGGGATGGATATCAGGTAGAAGTTCCCGATAACTGGCTTGAATATGGCAATCCTTTCGAACTTCGCCGTCCCGAATACACCAAGGAAGTTAAGTTCGGCGGATATGTCAGTGTATATCAGGATGAGAATGGCAAGAACGTATTCAAGCAAGAGAATTATCAGTCTGTCAAGGCTATTCCCTACGACATTCCCATAGTCGGCTACGGCAATGGTATTGTCAATACTCTTCGTATATGGGATGCCGAGCCTGTTCAGTGCTTCCAGCTTGATTCGTTTGATAAGGGTGATTATCAGAAGGCTGTCGAGCAGGACAACCTTGCGCGTAATATAGTAGAAGTTCTTTATCCAAATGACAATCACTATGCGGGAAAAGAGTTAAGACTTAAGCAGCAGTATTTCTTTATATCTGCATCTGTTCAGGAAGCAGTAGCCAAGTACATGCGTACACATAAGGATATACGTAAGTTCCATG
>JAILKC010000178.1 GCA_024694055.1 Lachnospiraceae bacterium
GATGATCTGAACAAAAAGTGGCTCGAGCTTACAAGATTATACTATGGAGATTATGTTGAAGCTAGTGAAAACAGTGGTATAGGCTGGACCGGAGTTCCACACTTTTACTACAATTATTATGTTTATCAGTATGCAACATCCCTAACCTATGCTGCATCGATCTGTAATCTTGTTGATAAGAACGGCCAAAACGAGGTCGATGATTATATAAACTTCCTGAAAGCCGGAGCAAGCGCTTCGCCCGCTGATCTTCTTCGCATTGCAAACGTCGATCCTTTGGATGACAGAACATATGAGGAGGCAGGGGCACTCATAAATGAACTTATCGAAGAATATATAGCGGCAATAAGCTTACCGTCATCATAAAGAAGTCTCTCGGCAATATAACGCTAGAACTGTCCGCTAATGGAAAAATACAGCAGAGCCAGATGGCTCTGCTGTTTCTTATTTATTCAATTCCTGCGTACTCATACCCTGCTTCTGTGATCGCCGCCTTGATGAGTTCCTCGTCTATATCCTTTGAATTAGTGACAGTCACAAGATTCTTTTCATGGGAAGCTTCTGCCGATTCGATTCCGTCAATGGCTTCCAAAGCCTTTTTTACATGTGCCTCACAATGTGCACACATCATCCCGTTTACCTTAATCTTCATCTTTCTGTTCTCCTTTCCTTTATTATCATATACTTTTATCAGATTAAGTCTTAACGCATTGGAGACTACGCAAAAACTTGATAGCCCCATGGCTGCCGCTCCGAACATCGGATTGAGTGTCCATCCGAAAGCTGCAATATAGCAGCCTGCTGCCAGCGGAATACCTATGACATTGTAGAAGAATGCCCAGAACAGATTCTCATGAATATTCCTCGTTGTTGCCCTTGAGATTCTGATAGCCGCAGCAACATCACGAATACTGTTCTTCATAAGAACAACGTCTGCTGCATCTATGGCTATATCAGTTCCTGCTCCTATGGCTATTCCAACATCCGCCCTGGTAAGTGCAGGCGCGTCATTGATCCCATCACCGACCATGGCAACTTTTCCAGATTCCATAAGGCGTCTGATAACGGCTTCTTTTCCATCCGGCATGACTCCGGCAACTACTTCATCTACTCCGGCCCTATCCGCAATAGCCTTCGCTGTGATCGCATTGTCACCGGTCAACATCACCACGCGGATTCCCATTTTCTTAAGTTCTTCTACTGCCTGCGGCGTATCATCCTTTATAGTGTCGGCTACAGCAATTATTCCTACCAGCTTGTTATCTCTTGCAAAAAGAACCGGTGTCTTGCCCTGCCCGGATAGTTCATTCATACTTTCATGGACACCCGTCCCGATATCTCCCAGAATACCTGAAATGAATCCAACATTTCCTCCTGCGGCCAAAGCACCATCAAGTATGCCTTTTATTCCGTTTCCGGAGAGCACCTCAAACTCCGTCGTCTCCAAAAGGCCAGCATCATGCTCTTTGGCATATTCAATTATTGCTTTCGAAATAGGATGCTCACTTTTGGATTCCAGTGCATAAGCCGTAGTCAGCAGTTCGTCTTCGCCAAAGCCATAAACAGGGATCACATCTGTGACCCGCATGATACCCGTAGTTATTGTCCCCGTCTTATCAAGGACCACTATCTGTGTCTTACCTGTAAGTTCCTGCACTGCAGCAGTCTTAAACAGGATCCCGTTCTTCGCGCCCACCCCGTTTCCAACCATTATCGCAACGGGAGTCGCAAGTCCCAAAGCACACGGACAGCTTATCACCAAAACCGAGACCGCTCTGGCTACAGCGTATCCCAAGTTCTGTCCTGTCAACAGCCATACAACAAATGTGACAATGGAAATACCGATCACAGTGGGTACAAATACACCCGATACTCTGTCCGCGATCTTGGCGATCGGCGCCTTGGTAGCCGCAGCTTCGCTGACCATTCGTATGATCCCTGCCAAAGTGGTATCTTCACCGACCTTTGAAGCCTCGCACACCATATATCCCGAAGTATTGATGGTTGCAGCAAATACTCTGTCGCCGGCCTGCTTATCTACAGGAATACTCTCACCCGTAAGTGCAGCCTCATTAACGGCGCTTTCGCCCTCTTTTACAACACCGTCTACAGGTATACTGTCACCCGGCCTTACAACAAATCTGTCTCCTACTTTTACCTTATCTATCTCAACTGTTTTCTCTGTATCGCCCTCAAGGATAACGGCAGTCTTGGGAGCAAGTTTCATGAGAGATTTGAGGGCATCCGTGGTCTTACCCTTTGATCTGGCCTCCAAAGTTTTCCCGACTGTGATAAGCGTAAGTATCGTAGCCGCAGATTCAAAATAGAATTGATCCATGTAATACATGATCAGTTCAGTATTATTGTCAAGCACGGCGCCTGTCATGGCAAAAAGAGCATATACACTGTATGCATATGATGCCGTTGCACCAAGCGCTACCAGAGTATCCATATTGGGAGATCTGTGAATAAGACCTTTGAATCCACTGACAAAAAACTTCTGATTGATCACCATGACAAATCCGGAGATGATCAGCTGATATAATCCCATTGCCACATGATTGCCGGCAAGGAACGGCGGCAGGGGCCAATTCCACAGCATATGTCCCATTGAAACATACATTAACGGAATCAGCAGAATGACTGAAGCAATGAGTCTCTTTTTAAGCAGTGGAGTCTCGGTATCCTTTAGTGAATCTTCATATCTGTCGGATACGGCATCGGCTTTGGCAGCACCTTTTAGACTTGCGCCGTAACCGGCTGACTCTACAGCCTTAATTATCTCTTCCGGAGATGCACTTCCCTCCACGCCCATCGAATTGGTAAGAAGGCTTACAGCACAGCTTTCAACACCGTCTATGGCATTTACGGCCTTCTCCACTCTGGCCTGGCATGCAGCGCAACTCATTCCGGTCACATTATATTGTTCCATTTTTCACCTACCCTGTTCCCTAGGTCCACATCTCTTCTTTAAGCTCACTAATCATCTTATTGGCTTTTCTTATCTGGTAAAAAAAGCAGATATAATACGCGATCGCTCCGCCGAAAAACGGGATCGTTATCGACCGAAACATATCCATGTATGCAGTCGGGGCATTAACTGAAATACGCCCGTGTATCCATATGGCAAGGAACACTATTCCCACAGTCACGACATACTGTCCGATAAACACAAGAAGGAACGGATATTTCTGCAGGTAATAATGCACCGAGAGAACCAATGTTATAAGTACCGAAAAAGCAAGAATGGTAAAAATATTGTCTGTATAATACCTGTCTGTAAAATTATACATTTTCTCAAGCAAAAGCTTTCCGCATGTGATCAGGGTAAAGAAAATGCACACGATCGATATGAAATTCTTTTTGCTTATCAATTTCATTTGGTCTTCCTCCCCTGAAGTTTGTTCAGTCTCTCATAAAATTCATTCTTATAACTTCTGTTCATGATGAGTTTCTCATCGTTTTTCAAAAAGATGATCACTCTCATATTGATGTCACCCTGAAGTTTCTTGATCTTGTAAATGTTCACTATCGCTGATTTGCTTATTCGCACAAAACCAATTTGGGAATACTCCTCGAGAATATCTCTGAGCGCGTCTTTTATCTCCACGCACATATCATTGGTATATGCAAAAGTCTTCCGATCCACCGTCTCTATATAAAAGATGTCCGTAAGCGCTATCGTAACTTTTTTATCTTCATAAGTTCCTTCGATATATCTAAGCGTATCTCTTAATCTTTCGAGGACTGCATTGGTCTCTTCATCGATCGTATCGTAATGCAGTTCAAGATAATTTTCTTTTAGATTTTCCTCTTTGGTCTTAATAAGCTTCATGTGATCCCTTATAAAATAAACATAATGCAAAGTAATACGTAAGACAGTTTAACATTTCTGTTGCTTAAAAGATATACACTTCCGAATACAAATCCTCCGACTGCCGTATATAAGCCAACACCGAGAGAGCCTTTGGATAACCAGTG
>JAILKC010000021.1 GCA_024694055.1 Lachnospiraceae bacterium
AGAATCATTAACCTCTACCTTTACTCTGTCTCCGACCTTATGCTTAAGCAGAGCTTTACCAAGAGGTGATTCTATGGTGATCAGATTATTAAGGGAGTCACTGCGGATGGAAGTAACTATCTTATAAGTCTCTTCAGTCCCATCATCCTCAAACAGAACCGTCACGAGATTGTTCATACCGACTTCATCATCGGCACTGTCATCCTCTATTATCTGAGCCGTGCGGACCATTCTCTCCAGATACCTGATGCGGCTTTCGTTCTTATTCTTGGCGCGCTTCGCTGCATGATATTCAAAGTTCTCGCTTAAGTCACCGTGTGCTCTGGTCTCCTTGACCTCCTCAAGCAGTTCCTGTCTGAGCGTCAGCTTGCGATACTCTATCTCATCTTCCATTTTCTTGATATCCGATGCTGTTAATCTGTCGTTCATTATGCTCTCCTCAGTTATTGTAAGCCTTCTTCCATTTTTCCAAGTCCTCGGTCATCTTAAGGGCGGTCTTACTGTCAAGCATCCATTGGATGATATGAACCGCTATGAAGATCACAACTACGCTTGCGGCCACGCCGATCGCAGTGATAAGCTGATCATGTGACAGAGAACTTCCGCCAAAGACCATCATCATGACCACTGCTATGAGCATCAGAAGTTGCAGGATCTTTCTGATGATGACCTGGGCTATGGACATCTCATTCTTCGTGTACATGATAAGTCCCGGAACGGAAGCAACGGCCCCGTAGATCACGGGATAGAGAAATACCTCATATCCGAATCGCTGCTCAGGTTTAAATACACTTCCAAGTATATACATTGCTATACATATGAGTGTGGTTATGATAAAAAATGTTCCAAACGTCTCTTTTATGTGTTCCTTCATCTGCCCATCCTCAGTTTGTCTTCAGTTTCTCTTTAAGATCCGGCACGTACTTTCTTGATACGATCACTTTTTCTCCGTTTTCCAGCTGACAGAAGAATCTTCCGTTCATCGCCGGCTTTATCGCCGAGATCTTCATCATGTTCACTATGACTGACTTGGAGATGCGGATAAACTGCCGCCCGGATAGGACCTCTTCGAATTCATACAACCTTTTCCTTGATTCGTAACAGTCGTCCTTCAGATACAGGAATGTCCGCTCATCCACCGATTCTATATAATATATGTCCACAATAGGGATCTGATACTGCTTTTCATCTCTATTTACTTCAAAGCATCCCTGCCTCGACTTGATAAAGCGCACTATTTCCTGCACTTTTTCATCTGTCTTGTGACAGCCGATCTCTATATATTCTTTCTTTGTCTCATCAATCGTTCGGATCTGAATCTCCATCCGTTAATAGCTCTCCTGAACCGAGAATGTGCCCTCACCTTTTAGGTAGGTATCAAAGAAGGAAAGAACTATCGCGTTCACCTGATCTATACACCTGGCCGGATCAACATCACCCGTTCCGAGTTTTTCTGCCAATCCCGGCGCAAAAAGCGGAAGATCTGTATAGTTCATATGTCCGGAACCGACAAAATACGTCACGTATCCTTCTTTGGCCGAATTTAGTATAACATTATTTGCATAGGAATAACTACTTCTTTCAGTTTTTAATGCCTCAATCTGATGTTCTTCGTTATTGATGCAAAGGATCGGTGTAGTGTAAGGCTCTTCATTGACGATGGGATTACCGTCTTCTACACCGGTCTGTTCTCCTAACATCGTTCCGTCCAGATCGATCACGGCCTTTACGTCATCTCTTCTGCCTACTGTTACTGCCGTAGCTCCTCCGAGAGAATGACCCATCAGACCGATCTTATCGATATCCACCAGATCCGTTATATTCTCTATTTTTTCCGCAGGTTCAGCTGTGAAGCACCAACTGTCTGAGAATCCGTTCTTTACAGTATCCTCTATTGTATCAAGGACAA
Source organism: Lachnospiraceae bacterium (assembly GCA_024694055.1). Lineage (GTDB taxonomy): Bacteria > Bacillota > Clostridia > Lachnospirales > Lachnospiraceae > Colinaster. The sequence goes on from JAILKC010000021.1 coordinate 1,910, forward strand.
AGTTTTCATCTTTGATCCTGAGATCTATCCATTCTGATGTGATGTCAAAGGTCTCTTCCTCAGAATACGGATTGGCATCTCCCCCGACCTCACTTGCAGTCTGTAAGAACTTCGGATCCACTGTGATGAGCTTCCCATCGGAATCCTTTGTAAAGAATGAGTGATATGGGTGATCAAGACTTATCACTACATAGCCGTGGCTTGCAAGCTCCATATAGGTAGAGGCATTGCTTTGGTAATATCCGAATGCGCCGTGAGAGAATATCACTAACGGCATCGTATGCGCGCCCTGCTCATTGCCCTCTGTCGTGCAGTCAGCCGGATAATAGAAATGGACCGGCACTTCACGATATGATCCGTCTGATTCAAATTTCTCCGTTCTGGAATGATCTATGAGGATAGCCTGCGCTTCGCCAACGCTGTATTCTCCCGTCACTTCTCTTCCGTGATAATCTGCGAAGATAAATGCAGGTATCAGGCTAAATGTGATAAGGATCATACTGAAGACCGCACTGAATACTATCATGATCCTCTTTTTCCCTGTATTGCTCTTCCTCTGTATCAGGGCTGTTATCCCTGCGATCACGATCCTTATCATAAGGATAAGCATAAGGCCTTTAAAGCGGAATGAAGTATCTATCCCGGGAAGCAGGATCATGATCATATATATGCCAAGTTCTATACCGTCACATATCAGTCTCCTTAAAGACCAATCTTTTTTTGTGGGGCTTTTTGTATATTCAAATATCGCGAACCCTATTTCCGTGATGAGTAAAACTGTAAGCAACAAAATAGCCATGGTTATGATCTCCTTTCTGTCTGTAAGGGAAATATATACCATGGCTTATGTTACTTCAATATATATGCAGGTGAGATGCATTTTATATGGGCAAGATGCACGATCAGAGCATATTCATCACATCATCTATACTGTCGATTCCGTTAAGTTCATCACGGATGATCTCATCTATGACACGCATTCCGAGAAGCTCTACCGGTGCTTTGTCATCCGTAAGGATGCGGTCGCCGGAAGTATATGGAATAAGTCCGGAAGAAACACGATTCATCATATCATAAAGCGATGAAGAGTCAGTCGCTGCCAGTTTTTCCATATTATCTGACAGATGCTTAATCATATCGGGATCGTCGGATGCAAAAAGCTCTCTGTTGGTGGAACCTATCACATCGGCGGTATATACATTATCAAATACCGAAGCGATAGTGTCTGAGAGATAGTCATTGATACTGCCCTCAGAACTGCCTCGCATGTTCATATTAACGACCATCACTCCGCCCGGATTAAGATGAGACTTAACGAGACTAAAAAACTCAACGGATGACATCTGGAAAGGTATGGTAATATCCTGATAGGCATCCACCATGATCACATCGTATTGATCCGTGATGGCATTAAGATAGGCACGGCCGTCATAAGTGGTCACCTGTATGTCATCCGGAAGTTCGAAGTACTCCTTGGCAAGGTCGGTGATCTTACCGTCTATCTCCACACCTTCTATATACATATCACCGAAATAGCGTCTGCACTGTGTCGCATAGGTACCGCTTCCCATACCTAAGATCAACATTTTTTTATCCTGCATATCAGACAGCTTTGCAACATCCGTCATAAGCGGTGCTGCCATGGCATAGTCATAGTACATGCCTGTTAAGTTTCCATCCTTACGATATACGGACTGAACACCAAACAGCACATTGGTTGATAAAACCACTTCATTCGGACTCTCATATACCTGGAGGTAGTTATATATCGACTCGCCTTCATATGTCAGATCGTTCTGCCAGAAAGCAAAGCTTGCATCATGACCTAAGATACAGCAGATCAAGAAAAGAGCGATACTGACAGGTACTTTCTTGATCTTGCCCAGGGGGAGTTTGGTTGACATAAAATAGATGGCTGCCAGTACCAGCAGTATCCCTGCGAAAATAAGAAATGATATTGATGTTCCGACAGCCGGTATGCTTATGAAAGTCGGAACGAACGTCCCTATGATGCTTCCGATAGTATTGTATGCACCAAGTCTGCCGACCGTTGAGCCGCTCTCATCGAGACTGTCAACGGAATACTTCACAAGTGAAGGAGTGACCGTACCGAGTAGGAAAAGCGGAAATACAAACACTATCATACAGGTCACGAATCCCGCTATCACAAGATAATTGCTGTTGACCGTAAATATCACAAGTCCTGCAACGGCTATTATGATATATTTGCCGACTACCGGGATCGCCGCGATCCATATGGCTGCAACGAGTATCCTGGAATAGAGCCTGTCGGGATTGGGATCTTTGTCGGCACTTCTTCCTCCGTACAGATTGCCCAAGGCCATGGCGATCATGATCGTTCCTATGATAATGGTCCATACTATCTGCGATGAACTGAAGTACGGCGCCAGTAATCTGCTGGCTCCAAGTTCTACCGCCATTACTGACATTCCCGCGAAAAATTCGGTGAGATACAGATATGTTTTGTTTTTCAGTATCTTTCGATCCGTACGATCTGTCTGTGTATCTGCGTTTCCTGCTTCAGTAACCATATATAAGCAACTCCGACTCATAGAATAATTGTGCAATGATATCATACCGGTCATCCGGTCTGTTCAAATACAGTAATTCTAGCATAACGGCTGTAGTATTGCCACATAATATGTATCTATCTTGCAGTTCTGAATATATAATCAATAGAATCGCTGTTTTCAAAACACAGATAATTACTGTATGTTTTAACCGTACATGACAGCACTTTGATGCCTGACGGAATAAGGATCTGATAGCCTTTGGCTGACATAAGTATTGCTGTGCGGCCGCTTTTCATACCATGAGATATATATTTTGCTGAGTTGTTAAGGTCAGTCCATGAAAGATCATCTTCTCCTCTGGCACTCAGTATCTCTTTTTTTGTCCAGTCAAAATAATTCCACCATGTATTCGTCGCACTGTTGTACTGCCTTGAAGTATCCTTATTCTCTGACAGGAGCAATTCTCCGTTTTTTGATATAAAACTTAATACTCCTGATCTTTTGTCGATTTTTAACGTCAGTTTGTCAAGTCTTATCTCCAGATATTCCCTCATATCGGCGCATAACCATTTTACCGGTTTTTTTTGCGTAACTTCTTCCGGAATGGGCTTTGCCTTGGCAGCGTTTTCTTTGGAAAACGTTACCCTTACTGTCTCGTCGGAGATCGGCGTGATCGTCATAACCCCATATCCACCGAATATCTCCAGTTTTTCCCGATCTTTGTTGATCCACCTTACACCGTTGTTGATGGCAGCATGACCCGGCGGTTTAAGGGATGTTGTATTCGGCATCGTATTGAATTCAGATTCCGCTTTTTTATCCGCTTCGGTCCTGACCGGTCTGTCTGATACGGCCTTTATTCCTGCTGTCTGCTTCTTTAAGACGGCATTGGCCGGAGCTGTCTGCCTGTTCTGTTCTGCCTTATTGGCTTTGACTGTTATCTTCTTCGGTCCGTATTTATCTCTTAAAGCTCTTTCCCTGTCTCCTATAAGTGCCGCTTTTCTTGCTATCTCCTCTTTGGTCAGGAATTCTTCTTCAAATACACGTGGCTTTAAATGATAATCATCCTCTTCAAAAGATATATTCTTACGTCCCTCAGGTATGGGATCGGATATCAGACCTGTGATCTTACCATTACAAAATACTGCAAGTTCATGCAAAGCTCTCGTGGCTGCTACATATAAAAGCTTAGCATATCCGTCATTTTTGGGGTATGCGCCTTCAGACGCATCAAAGATTATAACGGAATCAAACTCAAGACCTTTGGAAAACTCAACCGGTATCACATATGTCCCATTCACAAATTCCGTATCCTCACCCGTAAAGAAGATTACCTTTGTACGCTGCCTCATATATTCAAATACATTCTTGGCTTCAGCAAGATCCTTGCATATAACGGCTATGGTCTCATATCCCTTATCCTGCATCATTACAGCTTTATCGGTAACGGCCTTTAGTAATGCATCCATATCTTTGCATTCAATACATTCAACTTTATCTCCATGGCGAACTATCGGCTCTACGGGATATATCGGAAAAGTACCGTGACGCAGGATATCCGTTGCGAATTCGGATATCTCCACCGTATTACGGTAACTCTTTCTAAGAAGACCAAAAAAATCATATCTGTCCGGAAGCATCACTTTCTTAAGATCTTCCCAGTCAGACAACCCACACCCGAAATTGATATTCTGAGATACATCTCCCATTATGGTAAATGTGCATTTACTCATACAGTATTTAAGCGAATGATATATCATCATACCAAAGTCCTGCGCTTCATCAATGACCACATGACTGGCTTCCTGGATGATCTCACTCTCCTTAATGCGCTTATATATGTATGCCAATGATGCCAGATCATACAGATCCGGTGATTCCTTCTCATATATGATGTCCGAATCTGCCGTCTTCTGAGCAACTGCAAATTCCTCATACAGATCAAATACCGAGTCCTTCCGGATATAGCGGTTAAAGTAGTTTTTATATTTTCTTATAAGACTCTTCTGTTCTTCCGGATTATATGAGTAATACTTTCCGTATATCTCCGTCTCAAGATTGGTCATAAGTATATCGTTCATACGCTCAAACTTACGTACCATAGGCCAGTCCGGATAGTCCCTGATCGCCTTCTCTATCTCCTCTTTTCTCATTATGAGATGATCATTCTTTTCTATGCGTATATCTGTTCTGGGAATATAATCCCATTCCGTCTTCTCACAGAATTCCTTAAGGCACCTGAACCACTCTCCCGATCCTTTTATCCCTATACTTTTTTCTTTCTTATCATATAAACGAACCTTGTACTTTTTCTTATCCCAATCTTCATAGAGTAATCTTACAAAAAGATCTTCCATAGTCATCTGGCTTACACCGTATACATCAAGATCCGGGAGAACACCGGTGATATAGTTAAGCAATACCTTATTGCTTCCCACGATATAAAATCCGTCCGGTTTGAACTCTCTCTCATAATTATAGAGAATATATGATATCCTGTGCATGGCTACGGTAGTCTTCCCTGATCCGGCACTTCCCTGTACCAGCACATTATGCCTTGGATTCTTACGGATTATCTCATTCTGCTCCTGCTGTATGGTGGCTATGATCTCACTTAATACGTTGCGCTTGCTTTTGGACAGGTATTTGGTGAGCAGATCATCATTGGCTACCACGTCAGAATCGTAATAATCCTTGATCGTGCCATTTTCTATCTCATAAGTACGCTTTCTTTTGAGATCTACCTTATATATCCCTTCTTCGGGAACTTTATAATCACATATTCCGAGACTGTGGTCATAATAGACAGAAGATATGGGAGCACGCCAGTCAATAACCTCCGGCTCCGCGGGATTCCCGGCTATAACTGACTTACCGATATAGAATGTCTCCCGTTTATTCTCATCAATATCTTCTATATCGATACGTCCGAAAAACGGCTTTTTACCTGCTCTTTCTGCTCGTATTATCTCGTTGCGAACTTCAGAAAACTTTGCATCGGTATTAAACCACTGGGCAAGTCCCTCCTTATCGTCCGCATCATAGACTTCTCTTAAGGATTTTAACTCATCCTGCAGCTGCAGCGCCTGCTGCTTAACGCTGTTAAGCTTCTCATCGGCGATCTTTTTTACCTTATTCAGTTTTTTTACTTCGTCTTCCCGGGTTGTTCCGTAGAAAGTTCCGGTTAACTTCTTTTCGCTCATCGGCAGTCTCCTTTTTGTTCCTAAATCTTAACAAAGATATGAAAAAAGGTATAGACTTGTATTTGAAAATTTGATAACATGGAAAATGAAGTGTGGATATACGAAACAGCGGACTTATCGTCCGCTGTTTTTCTTTGAAAAATATTCCAAATTGAAATCTTTAAAGATGGTTACCTCAATATATCTGCCAGCTGTGCAAACTGTGCAAGTGTAAGCACTTCACCTCTTATGGTAGGACTTAGATTCATCTCTGCCAGTGCGCTCTCTATCTTTTCTTTAGTAAGACCGAGCGAACCACCCAAAAGTGCATTGACCAAAGTCTTACGTCGCATATTAAATCCCGCTCTTATGATACGGAACATATTCGCCGGATCATTGGTCTCAACAGGAGGCTTATCATATATATCAAGTTTTATAACTGAACTTCCCACCTTGGGTTGCGGCATGAAGCAACTTGGAGGAACGTTCAATATGACATGTGCATCCGCATAGTAGCCTACGGCCAATGATAACGCCCCGTAGTCCTTGGTACCCGGGCCACACTGCATTCTGTCTGCCACTTCTTTCTGTACCATAACGGTGATGCTCTCTATTGGAGCATCTCCCTCTAAAAGTTCCATGACTATCGGGGTCGTAATATAATATGGAAGATTGGCAACTACTTTAATGGGCTTTCCGGAATTATACTCACCAACAATTCTTGTTATGTCAACCTTTAGTATGTCATCATTGATGACTGTCACATTGTCATAGTCGGATAATGTGTCCGCCAGGATTGGTATAAGAGCTTTATCGATCTCCACTGCCACAACAGCTCTTGCTTTTTCTGCAAGATACTGTGTCAACGTACCTATACCGGGCCCAATCTCCAAAACACAGTCATCCTCTGTGATACCCGATTTATCTATAATATCTTCCAAAACTCCCTCATCTATCAGGAAATTCTGTCCGTACTGCTTACGGAAATTAAAATTGTACTTCTGCAATACCGCAATAGTATAAGCAGGCTTACCAAGATATGCCATAGTTCTCCTTTACGTTCCCCAAGATTGTACTATATAAGGGAGGAAAAACCAAGGAGTAAATCGGGAGTTTCTCACATCACTGTCGGCTTTTTCTTGGAAAACCATCCCCTGAATATGCCACCTTGAATCACCGATATGATCGTAAAGAAGAGATCCGCACAGATAATGAATACAAATGAAGGAAGCATGATCCTTGTATAATGCTTACCATATTCCTTCTTTTTGTTGATACAGAGCGCAAGCCATATATCAAATGTGATTATGCCGCAACCAAGTGCCAGAACCTCCAGTATCTGTTTGCCATATACGATCCACGGGCCTATCGGGAAGAAGAATCCTTCGTTTATTATTGACACAAACGTGCGTAACAACGCAATCCCCAGAAAGACAACAATCAGTATACGCATGACATTCATCATTACTCCACCGCCGATTCCTAATCCGCCACACCACTTTATGTTGCTTCTGTCGCAGAAATTCTCCATGTTCTGCATAAGCGGCTCATTCTGTTTTCCTTCTATGAAGCCGTTATTGGCAATGACATAAACATTCAGCTCTTTATTATTTTTGCGGCAGAACTCTTCCATCTTCTTAAGAAAAGGAAGCAGATGCGAAGGTATACCATCCACGTAAAGCGGCATGGAGAAAACAACATTGTCCGCATCCGCGATCTCATTTAAGATGCGCTCATTATCCGCCGGAGTTCTCAGTTTTTCTTTCTTTTTCGTTCCCAGGACAAAAAGTCCCGTAAGACTCATGATAAATCCTGAAGCACTCAGTTTTTTCTTGGGACTGCAGTCTATAAATACTGTTTTCATGATCAGATATCCTCCTTTCCGGCAAAAGGATCGGTAAAACTTAATTCATAATCGGAAACTCCCCAATTAAGAGCATTCCTCTCGGCCATGAGGTTCCAAGTTTCCTTCTCTTTGTCATTGACATCTCCGGTAACATAGATCCTGACACTGTTTTGTCTTCCATAACGAAGAGTATGATGCATCTGCCATCC
>JAILKC010000044.1 GCA_024694055.1 Lachnospiraceae bacterium
CTGGTCTTATCCGTTATGGCATCCTCAATCTTAGTTTCATCCATGTTCATCGTGTCAGGCCTTATATCTACGAAGACCGCTGTGGCTCCGCGAAGTACAAAGGCATCTGCCGTGGATACAAATGTATATGAGGGCATGATCACTTCATCTCCCGGCTTTATGTCGGCAAGCAATGCCGCAAGCTCCGTCGCATGAGTACACGAAGTGGTAAGCAGGGCCTTTGTACACCCTGTCTTATTCTCTATCCATTCATTACATTTTTTTGTAAAAGGACCGTCGCCGCAAATCTTCTGATTGTCAACGGCTTCTTTAATGTAGTCATATTCCCTGCCCGTAAAAGGCGGCACATTAAAATTGATCATATCTCTTCTCCCTATCTTCTGTATACTGCGTACTTTTCATTCTCAAAAGTCAGATCATAGTCATTATCCGCTAAAAACAGATCAAGCTCCGTCAGTTTATCCCCATGGCTTTTGCCTTCATTAACCGATTCCTTGCAGACGATCACTGCAGGATGATCTTCTCCTTTTTCTACATCATTAAGATCCTCTTTAAACCGGCTAAGCGAATATGATTCGAGATCCGGCCATGTAGTAGATATTGCAGGCTTTAGTCTAAGTAAATATGCAAGGCCGGGGCAATCCCCCCAGTATATGGCTGATGTGACACCAATGTCGCTTATATCACTTATATCATTTGTGCCATCTGCGCCTTCTGCACCATCCCGAACACTCTTAAGATACTCACTCAGTTCCACAAGAGTTCTTGCATTGTCCGCACCCGTATACATGCCTGCCAAAGCCGGAAATGTCTCATTTTCTTCAACACATACATCTCTGGGCGTACCGTCCATGCCATCTCTGAATACAAATCCAAAATGAAAACATGTCGCCTGTATAACAAATACGCCAAAGATCACAATCAACATGCTCATCCATGGAAAATTGCATCCATATAATACATTCTCCAGTCGCATCCTGTGCGTACCCTTATTGATCCATCCGCCTGTTATATATATCACAAAAGGCATTACCAGGAACATGTTGTTGATGTTCTGCATGGTAAAATTGTTGCTTCCAAGAGGAGTTACAAATAGGATGACCAAAACAATTGTCGCATATGTTTTAAGCAATACATTGTATCCTGACTTGGCAAGCACAACGATCACACAGATCCATGCCAAAAAGAGTATGCTCATGGCCCATTCATACACTGAAGTGTAATCCTCATAATACCTGAACGAGAACATTCCCCTTCCCCAGAAGAATCTGATCATAATGGTTACCACGCCGACATAGATCATTCTGGCTGTCCACTTAAGTGCAGCGTTGGATTTGACCATCGCGATCATAAGTGTTCCGGCAAATATGACTGCAAATATAACAAACAGCCATTTTGCGCTGTACGCATAGGCCTTTGCAGTACGTATGATCATGGAGATCAACGTATATTCTTCATTGCTTCCGGACATATCGGCAAGTCCGCTTATCATTGTATTAAAAACATATTGTCCTTTTGTGACATCCAGTATAACAGCCGGAATGGCTATACCGATCAGATATCCGACAACGCATGCACAAGTTGCCTTAAATACTTGTCCGCCTGTTCCTTCTCTCTTTCTGCGATCTGCAATACCATTTATCGCCGTGCCTGCCCAAACCGCAAGTATGAGTGCTATTTGTGCAAGATTCGGAATCCTGACAAATACATTCAGGCCAAGAGCTGCACCGGCTGCATAAAAGAGTTTATTGTCCCTCTTTTTAACGGCAAAATATATAAGCAATGCCGCAAGATTAAAGAAAAAATACGTGAGATAATTATACAGTATCCCAGAAGGAATCCAGCACAGGCTGATGCTTATGAATTCCCCGACAAATGCAACGGGAGCCGTGATCTCATTCTTAAGTGCATAGTAACACATAAGCGCCGTTGCAGATATGATAAGTCCGGTGTAGATATTCATACCAAGCAGTGTATCTCCGCCCGGCAATCTGACAAAAAGCGATCCAAGCGCATTGGAAAGATATGTTGACCATATCCATACACCGTCCAGTTTCTGTGCAAACATATAATTACTCAGGCTGTACGTTGAATCGGATATATCTATACCCTGATTGACCTTAATAAGCGGCCACAGTAGCAAGATCACCGGAAACAGAAGCTGTTCCGTAAATCCGCTGATCCTATTATATAATTGTTCGATCTTATTAATTGTCTTTAGATACATGTTCCAATTTCCGTATCAAACCAAAAATCGCATTTCTGACAAGATCAACCACACATCCGCAAGCAAACACTATCACTATGCATGCAAGCATATGCAGTATCTGCAAAGGACTTCCCATTGCATTGTCTATTCCTAAAAGTCCGGGCCACAGTTCCCTTAAGACTATATTCTCGTGGAGCAGATATATTCCGAAAGTATAACCGGCAAGTCTGTTGATAAGCTTACCTGACCTGATATCAAGCCCGAGGAATACATAAAACAGGCCGATACTTGCTATCAATACCGTAACGTAGTTATAGCAAAGGGTCATATCCATATAGTATTCCATCTTACCGGTAGTTCTTACTATCAGTGATGTCGCATATGCTATCGCAAAAGTGAGGCCACTGAATAATATATATGTTCCCAATGCCCTTCCTGTATGAACAGTTCTGTCCGTACTTCCAAAGGCCTTATCTTCTGATGATCCTTTAATTCCTCCATCAAAGAACGGGATCCCATACATCCTGATATATCCCGCGATCAGATACAGTATCATAAACCATATAACATCATCACCATACTTATCCCATGGGATCAGATAAGGATTGATCGACTTAAACCCACAGAACACCGTTACAGTTGTAAGTATGACCGCACCAAGTTTCTTTTTATCCAGATGCTCGATCGCTGCCTTAAGTATTGGTGAAAACAGATACAGCATCACATATGCAGTCGCAAACCAGTAATGTTCATAAGATATCGGAAGAAATATCTGCTGACGTGTTCCAAAACCCAATGTACTTATGTCAACCAATCCGATCGCAGCCAAAATAACAGGAACAAGGATCGAATAAAATAGTACTTCTACCCAAAGCCGCAGAAGTTTCTTAACGCTCCATTCTGAATCGATCGCAAAATATCCGCTTATGAATACATATACATTTACAGACGATGCACAAAATGCAAAAATCAGCCTGAATATAACATTATGTAAACTACTATCAACAGACAGTTTGGGAAGATTCATTCCTTTTGTCATATAATGCATGGCTATGATCATG
>JAILKC010000045.1 GCA_024694055.1 Lachnospiraceae bacterium
GACGTATATGATGAGTATTACGACGAAGATAAGTACTATGACTATCAGGAAGAACTTGAAAAAGTAAAGAAACAACTTGAAGCATATGCCGGTAAGACAATTGCAACCTCAGTGGATTCAACAGAATTCTATGCCGCAAAAGCGGATTTAATTAAGTATGTGAACGATACTGAGGCTCAAACTGTGCCAAATAAAACATTGACAGTGAACACATTGCTTGCAGATCTTGAAGCGGGTCAATTACATGAGGGCGTAACTTATGACCAATTGGTCTCGGGCTATAGTGCTTTGGTTGAGTTGGGTTCAAATAATAATAATCCTACTCCTGCGGAAGAAAAACAAGATCAAGTAAAGGGAAGTATCAAAAGCATGGCTGATAGGTTGATTCAAGCCAATACAAACTATAATGTAGCTGTAAATAATTTGAATACTACTTATAGCGACCTTAAAGAACGTGAATCCAGACTTACAACTCTGATCACCAACATGTCCAATGCGAAGTCGAACCTCAACACGGCCAAGGCTTCAGTTGATTCCGCACAGAGCAAGCTTAACGTTGCGGGTGATACTTTGCAGAGTGCGGAGCGCACACAGCAGGATAAGTATCTAAGCGACGTAAACGGTGTGAAGGATGCAGAGAATAATTACGAGAATACGAAGCTTGACAGTTCTGTAGCCAGCAGAACATATGAAGACAATGTGCGCAAGTATGAGGATCAGCTTGCGGCAGCAGTAGTCAAGGCACCTTTTGACGGTGTAGTGACATCTGTAAGCGGTCAGGTCGGTGACAAGTACGCCGGCGGAACCATCGTTACTATAGAAGATGTCAGCTCATATGTCATAGAAGCGGCTATTGATGAATATGATATCAGCAAGATAAAGATCGGCCAGAAGGTAATATTCAAGACCAATGCCACCGGAGACGAGGAGATGGAAGCGGAAGTAACGGAGATAGCACCCCGTGCCACCACGGCTACCACTACCAATACAAGCGGTTCAAATACCACGACTGCGACTTCCACGGCAGCTTCATATAAGGTCAAGATGAAGGTGACCAAGTCCAATGAGGCATTAAGGCTTGATATGGCTGCCAAGATCAATATCATCACGGACGAGGTGGACGGAGTATTTGCTGTTCCCAATTCTGCGATAAATACAGACGAAGACGGTAATGATTATATAGAGGTGCAGGATGAGGGTGCATTCCCTGACTTTGGTACGGATATCCCTGAAGGAGAGGCTGCGGATGTACCGGAGATTGAGGAAGCAGGTATGCCTGCTCCAATGTCCGGAGACATACCTTCAGAGGGAAGAAGGATATATGTCACTGTAGGCCTGCAGACCGACTACTATGTTGAGGTTTCCTCACCTGAATTGACTGAGGGTATGACGGTCATCCTTTCCGGCGGTGACATGGATATGGATGATATGATGGGTATGTTCGGGCCGATGGGAGGCATGTAATGGATAAAAAGTGCGTCATCTCGATGCGCGGTATCATTAAGCGTTTCTACATCGGTACGCCCAATGAACTTACCGTGCTTAAGGGAATAGACCTGGATGTGTATGAAGGTGAATTTGTTGCCATAGTCGGAGCTTCCGGAAGCGGCAAATCCACTCTCATGAATATAATAGGTTCACTTGACCGTCCGACAGAGGGTGAATATACGCTTGACGATATCGATATCGCCAAGGCCAAGGATGCTGAACTGTCGGGTATAAGGAATAAAAAGATAGGTTTTGTATTTCAGACATACAATCTGATCGCCAAGACCGATGCGATGAAGAATGTAGAGATGCCCATGTTATATGCGGGCAAGAGTCTTAAGGAGAGAAGCCGCAGGGCAGCAGAACTTCTTGAACTCGTGGGTATGCAGGATCGTGCACACCATAAGCCGGAGGAACTTTCCGGTGGACAGAAACAGAGAGTGGCCATAGCCAGAGCAATGGCCAATGATCCTGCCATATTGCTTGCGGACGAACCTACGGGAGCTTTGGATTCTTCCACGGGACGTCTGGTCATGGATATCTTCCATAAGCTTCATAAAGAACAGGGGAAGACGATCGTACTCATCACTCACTCTCCCGAACTTGCGGAAGAATGTGAGAGGATAATCACCATAAAAGATGGTGAGATCACGGGTGAGAGAGAAGGTAAAGGAATAGTAACACAATGATGCTTCTTGAGAATATCCGTCTTGCGCTTAGCGGACTTAAGTCGAACAAGATGAGAGCCCTGCTTACGATGCTCGGTATCATCATCGGTATCGCATCCGTTATAGCCATCATGACGGTCGGTAATTCACTTACCGTAGAACTGAATAAAGAATTTGATTCCATGGGAGCGTCCAATATAGAGGTCATTGTCACCCGTAAGATCAATGAAGAAGATTATTCTTACGATGGGATGGGCATGAGCTATACGACGGTAAGCTCCTATAAGACGCCTACGGATTCCGATTATATCGACAAGGATATGATAAAGGAATATCTGGACACTTTTGAGGATAAGGTATATGCCATATCGGCAGTGGAAGATGTAGGCAGCACCCAGATAAAGGACGGAGGCCTGTATGCCAATGTCGGCATAAAAGGGATCAATTACGGTTGGATACATGCCAATAAGCTTGAGGTGACGGACGGGCATCTTTTTGCTGATGGTGAGATGCGAAACGGCAGCCGTGTCTGCGTCGTATCTGATAAGCTTGTGAACAATCTTTTTGACGGAGATGCAAGAGCTGCGTTAGGACAGGATCTTCATGTGGACCTAAACGGTAAGAGCTATGTTTTTAACATAGTGGGCGTGTATGAGTATAAGCAGAATTCATACTACTTTGAATCGGTTTCGGAAAAGGATATCTCGACGGATATGTATATTCCCATAAGAGCCGCCAAGAGCATTCTGCATACGAGTAATTATGCGCAGTTCTCCGTAATAGGCAATACGGGTATCGACATCAACCAGTTTGTGGACGATACCGAGAAGTATTTTAACAAATACTATGAGCACAACAGAGACTTTGAGGTCATGGCATATTCGATGAACTCATACATGGAAGACATGAATGACATGATGAGCAAGCTTACTCTGGCCATATCTGTCATAGCCGGTATCGCGCTTTTGGTCGGCGGTATAGGCGTCATGAACATCATGCTTGTGTCCATTACCGAACGTACAAGAGAGATAGGTACACGTAAGGCGCTTGGTGCACCCAACAGTTCGATACGTATACAGTTCATTGTGGAATCGATAGTGATATGTCTGATCGGAGGACTGATCGGAATGCTGCTCGGCATCGGCATGGGCTATGCCGGTATCAAGATCATGCAGGCTGAAGAATTTGCCGTTTCTGTAGAGAGTATATTGGTATCGATCGGCTTCTCCATGGGTATCGGTGTGTTCTTCGGATTCTACCCGGCCAATAAGGCTGCCAAGATGGATCCGATCGAAGCATTAAGATATGAATAAAAGGACCAACTTTTTCGTAAAAAGTCTTTATGCATTCATCCCCATGCATGTGAGCAATCGTGCAGTCCTTAGTGTTATGAACATACTGCGAAGGCTTCAACTGCGCGGCAAGGCATATGCGGATGCGCATCGTGATAAAAACGAGAGAGTTTTGGGTGAACTTAAAAGACTTATACCTGATGCATTCTCGGGGCGATATATCGAAAACCAGAAGAGCCTTGCGGACCTTAAACTTGGCAAGAGCAATATGGCCTATGCCGGATGCGAAGTGATAGCGGTGTACAATGCACTTAAGTCACTCAATATGACACACGTGTCATTAACGGATCTTATCTGCGGGTTTGAAAAAGATGGGATCATACACAGTGGTAAGTTCGGAACAGCTGTCGGAGCCATGAAGGATCACTTAAACAGGTACGGGCTTAAGACTGTTATGACATATAAAAAGGATCTGATGGGCAAGCTTATGGATGAGAGTCATACATCCATTCTTACCATATATAATGACAGATCGACGATAGGGGCACAGATACATACCGTATGTATCACGCGTGATGACGCTGATGATCCGGCCCTTAAGGGTTCGGTGTCTGAGAGAGAATCAGAAGTTAAGGCCCATGCTTTTTACGTACATAATATGCATGGGGATGGCAGGGTGTTCGGACCGTATAAGGATTATGAGTCCATAATGGATCATCTAAACGATGGCAGGAGCATGGCCATATCGCTTATCGGAATAGACTTACAGTAATAATGGGAAAGGGATAAGGAATAAGATATGATAATACCGGTAATACTTTTTTTGCTTGGATTTGTGTTGCTGATCTTCGGAGGCAACTGGTTTGTGGACGGATCGACAGGGATCGCCAAGAGGTATCATATACCTGAGCTTTTGATCGGAGCCACGGTGGTATCCATAGGAACCACGCTTCCCGAGGTGATGGTATCGGCTACATCGGCTGCCAAGGGTATCGGTGATATCGCATACGGTAATGCCATCGGATCCATTATCTGTAATACTTCGCTCATAGCAGCGATTACCATTGCGGTTAAACCTGCACCGGTGAATAAGAAAGAACTTATAAAGCCTGTTTGCTTTTTCTTTGCAGCTGCCGTATTCTATGCGGCTGTAGCTTGTGTCAAAGGATATTTTTCAAGACCCGTGGGCATCATACTGCTTGCCGTATTCATCATATATATGGTGATAAATGTAAAAGATGCCATATCAGGCAAGGCAGTACCGGCTGATGAAGGTGATGCTCATGAGGATGAAGAAGGGGATCAAAAACCCGGCAGTCTTTTACTTGATCTTGTTAGGATAGTGGCAGGGGCGGCATGCATTACGGTAGGTGCCAATTTCCTGGTAGACAACGGCACTATAATAGCTACGGCGCTTGGTGTGCCCACATCGGTGATCGCGCTTACTTTTGTGGCACTCGGAACGTCGCTTCCCGAATTTGTGACGGCGGTGACCTCTCTTATCAAGGGACACGGAGCATTGTCGCTTGGCAATGTCATCGGAGCCAATCTCTTCAATCTCGTACTTGTAAGCGGTGTATCCATAACGATCAAACCTTTCAAGATACCCGTGGAGAAGACAATAGCCGGCATGAACGCATCTTTGGTAGTCGACACTCCCGTGATGCTTGGTGTGATGCTTTTACTTACGATCCCTTCGATCGTACGCGGAAAACTAAGCAGACTCCAGGGGATATTGCTTTTGGCAATATATATAAGTTACGTAGTATTCCAGTTTGTTTTATAATTGACGTCATAAGGCAGAGGCGCAAGCCGCCCCGTCGGCAATACATATTTGTCGGGCGCTACGCCGAATAGAAAGGAAGGCTAACATGAAAATCGGATTTATCGGAATGGGTAATATGGCGCAGGCGATCGCTGCCGGCTTTATCTACAGCGACAGGATCGACGGTACCGATGTGTATGCATATGCTCCTCATCAGGACAAGCTTAAAAGCAATGCGGCCAAGATTGGTTTTGTTCCGGCTCCGACACCGAAGGCTCTTGTGCAGAGTGTTGATGTCGTGATCATTGCTTGTAAGCCGTATCAGATAGAAGAAGTGCTTGACGAGGTGAAGAGCGAACTTAAAGGAAAGGCCATCGTGTCTGTTGCGGCAGGATGGGTATTTGATACATACAAAAAGATCCTTGGCGATGACGTGAGGATCCAGTGCGTGATGCCAAATACTCCGGCCATGGTTGGTGAAGGTGTCCTTCTTTTTGAAAGAGTCAATTCGTTGGAGGACGGTGAGAGAGCAGAGATCATGGATCTGTTTGGCAATCTGGGTATCGTGGAAGAGCTGCCTACGGAACTTATGGGAATAGGCGGAGCGATATCAGGCTGTGGACCTGCTTTTATGGATATGATCATGGAAGGTTATGCGGATGCAGCCGTTAAGTACGGAATCCCCAGGACTCTGGCATATAAGCTTATAAGTCAGACGATGCTTGGCAGTGCCAAACTGCAGCTTCAGAGCGGATCTCATCCCGGAGTGCTTAAAGATGCGGTATGCTCACCCGGAGGAACCACGATAAGGGGTGTGGAGGCGCTTGAAAAGGCAGGACTTAGGGCTGCATGCTTAAGTTCGATCGAGGCTATCATGGAAAAGAAGACGGGAAAGTGATCCTGAGGTTACATAAAATAAGAAAAAAACGAGGTCAAGCATTGACGCTTGACCTTGTTTTTGCTAATATATATAGGCCTATGTTAAGTTTTCTTAATAATTCAGTACTTATAAGGCATTGATCAGGTTGATTGGTTTGAGAGAAAGATTGACTTAGAGGATTGACAGGAATGGGTGTATTAGAGACTAAGAGAGTTATTCAGCCCCCCAAGCGCCGCAGGATGACAAAGCGTCGCAGAACATTGGAACTCTGCGCCAAGATCGCAGGTGCTACGGCCGGGATCATAGCTTTGGGTATCGTTATATACATATTTGGATTTGCGAGATATACATACGTGAATCTCAGTGAACTTACCACTGCACAGGTGTCAGGTTATGACGGACACGGAACTTTGGTGACCAATACTGCCACCATGGAAGGACTTGAGGAGTTCTTCGACACAGTGGACGTGGATATCATGGAGACGGATGAGACCGTCAACGGACAGCTCTCCAATGGTGACAGGCTTGAGATATCATACAGCTACAATCGTGAGATGGCTCACAACCTGGGCTTAAGAGTCAGAGGCGGAAGTGAGTTCATCACGGTTAAGAATCTTCCTGAGAGCACATTTATTTCCCTTGATGATCTTTTCTCGGGGGTTAAGCTTGATTACGAAGGTGTGGCACCGCTTGTAACGGCTGCCGTGGAGAATGTATCCACGGAGACACCTATATGCGATGTGGTTTATGAGATACTTGATCCAAAGGAGTATTACGACGAAGGCGATACCATCATAGTACAGGCTTCTTTCAATGAAGATGCGGCTTTGGCCAATGCCTATGAGATAGAAGTCGGTCCGAACGGTTACCTTAAGGAATACACGGTTACCGGTGTGGACAGATATCTTACCGATGCGGCAGAGCTTCCTCAGGATCTTTTGGATCAGATGAAGGCATACGGAGCTACGCTTTTCGGATCGGAGCCCGGTGATGCCAATGAATTCGGACTCAGAGTATTTACGGCGGCAGGGGCCATGTATACGACATCCGGCGGAGAGTATACATTCGCATGGACCAAGCCTTCATATATATCTTCATATTTTACATGCATCAATGACGATCACTTAGGTGAGCCGGGTCAGCAGATCAATGATGTGAAGATAGTATATGATGCGGCCATGGTACAGTCGGACGGCAAGTCCATATCCGCAGAGGCTGTAGTTGTATTTAAGGATGTGATCAAGAAGGCTGACGGTTCCGTGGAAGTCAACTATGAGAGCGCTCACATAGTGTCTGCATCTACCAAGGACAGCGATATCAAAGATCTGGTACGCGCCAATAGCGACGCGAATTATACATCTACAAAGTTGGAACAGAACCAGTAATAAAGAGGAAGAGGAGATAAGGAGAGTAAAATGGGTAATACTGAATGGTTCCTGGTGGCATTTGTATGCTATCTGATCATCATGGTTGTGATCGGTGCCATATATGCCAGACAAAACACTAACTCAGAGGACTTCTTTTTGGGAGGACGTAAGCTTACCGGTTGGGTAGCGGCCATGTCGGCTCAGGCATCTGATATGAGCGGATGGCTTTTGATGGGTCTCCCCGGAAGTGTATATGCACTTGGTACAGGTCAGGCGTGGATTGCGATCGGTCTTTTGATCGGTACTGTGATCAACTGGCTCGTGATATCAAAGAGGCTTCGCAGATATACGATAGCAGCGAATAATTCGCTTACGATCCCCAGATTTTTTGAGAACAGATTCGAGGATGAGAAGAAGGTGCTTCTTGGAGCTTCTTCCATAGTAATAGTAATATTCTTCCTCGTGTATACTGCATCTGCTCTTGCTTCAGGCGGTAAGCTTTTTAATTCCGTATTCGGAATAGATTATCATGTGGCTCTTACTATAGGAGCTGTTGTTATACTTGCTTATACATTCATGGGCGGTTTCCTTGCGGTATGTACTACGGACCTTGTTCAGGGACTGCTTATGCTGGTTGCACTTTTGCTTGTGCCTATCCTTGCATACGGTCTCATAAGCGGAGACATCGCAGGAGGACTTGCTTCTGCAGGTATCGTCAGCACATCGGGATATCTCGATATCATGAAGGACGGTAACGGTGATCCAATCACCTTCGTATCCATCATATCTCAGCTTGCATGGGGACTCGGATACTGCGGTATGCCCCACGTGCTTGTTCGCTTCATGGCTGTTAAGGATGAAAAAGAACTTAATAAGAGTAAGGTGATCGCTATCGTGTGGGTTGTTCTTTCACTTGCACTTGCAGTAGTGATCGGTGTTGTCGGACGTGCATATCTTCCCGAGATACTTACTGACGGAGCGGAAGAGAAGGTGTTCATAGAGATGATCCTTAAGGTGTTTACACAGGATATCAGAGTGCCGTTGCTTGGAGGACTGTTCCTTTGCGGAATACTTGCAGCGATCATGTCTACGGCTGACTCACAGCTTTTGGTATCGGCATCGGCCGTATCAGAGGATCTGTATGTTGGTGTGATGAAGAAGGATGCAGATGATGATAAGATACTTCGTATCAGCCGTATCACAGTGCTTGTGATCGCGATCACCGCATATGTTATAGCATGGAACCCCAACAGTTCTGTCATGAAGCTTGTGTCTGACGCTTGGGCAGGACTTGGTGCAGCATTCGGACCTACAGTCGTAATGGCTCTGTTCTGGAGAAGAACCAATCTTCCCGGTGCCATCGCCGGCGTTATAAGCGGAGCTGCTACGGTTATTCTCTGGGATTATATACCGATGATCGGTGGACAGACACTCGGAGATGTGACAGGCCTTTACTCATTGCTTGTGGGATTCATCATAAGCCTTGTTCTGATAGTTACCGTATCTCTTATTACAAAAGAGCCTTCGGATAACATGAAGAAGATGTTTGATGACGTTAAGGAAGGCCGTCTGTAAATACAGACAGCCGATATCTGAATCGACACATATATAAGTCAATAAATACAATAAAAGAACCTGCAGATCAATGATCTGCAGGTTCTTTGTATAAACCCTTAAGGCTTAGTTGACGCCTTTTTCAAGAGCAAGTGTTCTTGTGGTAAGATCACATACCTCGGAAGGTCCGTAGTACTGGATGGCACCGGGGAATGTGAATGATGTCTCAACAGCCCACTCGTCTCTGTGTGCCTCGAAGTACTTAAACGGCTTGCCGTCAAGCTCAACGAGAGCCTTGCGGATAACGGGCTTGTCTTCACCGTTACGTCTCTCCATGTTCATCATCTTTGTTATGGGCATACCACCTGCAACCCACTCCTCGGCGGGCTTAGCGATATTGGATACCTTTGAAAGGTAACCTGTGTAGCCGTACTGGATGAGCATGAATGCATTGTATCCGAGTGAGTAGCAGTAGTCGGCATCGAAGTTGGAAGGGAATGCACATCTTCCTTCGTAACCGAAGAAGTGATGCTGTGCACCGAACTTACCCTTATATGAACCGGCTGCCTTTCTCTTGGCAAGCTCATTCTTAACCATCTCTGAGAAGAGCTTCTCTGATTCGATGAGTGATACCTGTACGTTACCGTGAGGATCTCTCTCAAGGAACAACTGCTGCTGAACGAACTGAGGAAGGATATCAAATACCTTGAATGCATCTGCTGAAAGGCCGGCCTTGATGAAGTCGTACTTTGCGGCCCAGTCGGGAAGTGCATTGAATTCCTCTGTTTTCTTGCCTGCAAGGAGCTCGTTGATCTCTGCGATAAGAGCTGAGAACTCGGGAACGAATTCTACGATACCCTCGGGGATAATGGCAACACCGAAGTTATTGCCGTTATTGCCTCTCTTTTCAACTGCATCTGCGATGTAGTTGGTGATCTGTGCAAGAGACATCTTCTTGGCTGCAACTTCTTCACCGATAAGGCAGATGTTGGGCTGTGTCTCAAGTGCACACTCAAGGGCTACGTGAGAAGCGCTTCTTCCCATAACCTTGATGAAGTGCCAGTACTTCTTGGCTGAATTGGCATCTCTCTCGATATTGCCGATAAGCTCTGAATATGTCTTTGTAGCTGTATCGAAACCGAATGAAGCCTCGATGTCCTCATTCTTTAAGTCACCGTCAATTGTCTTGGGACATCCGATGACCTGTATGCCTGTGTTGTTGGCAGCCATATACTCTGCAAGAGTAGCTGCATTGGTGTTGGAATCATCACCGCCGATGATAACGATGGCTGTAAGGCCGTTCTTCTTGGCGTTCTCGGCAACTATAGCGAACTGCTCCTTCGTCTCGAGCTTGGTCCTGCCGGAACCGATGATGTCGAATCCGCCGGTGTTTCTGTAAGCATCGATGAATGCGTCATCAAATGTTACATAGTCATTGTTGAGAAGTCCGTCGGGACCGCCCTTGAATCCAAGGAGCTGATTGTCCTTGTTGGTAGCC
>JAILKC010000054.1 GCA_024694055.1 Lachnospiraceae bacterium
AACAGAATAACCGGCGCGTTTTGCAAGTCTTAATCTCTCGGAATATACCGCAGGGATCGTTCCATTGCCGGGAAGTCCCATTCCAAGTGCCTCGGTAAGACAGTTCATGGAATTGGCCGTATACATACCCGAGCATGATCCGCACGTGGGACATACATTCTCTTCAAATTCGCACACAACGGCGTCAGTGATCTTACCGGCCGCATGTTCACCTACGGCTTCAAACATTGATGAAAGGCTTCTCTTTTTGCCCTTAACGTGTCCTGCAAGCATCGGTCCGCCGGATACAAATACCGTAGGCACATTGACTCTGGCCGCCGCCATCAAAAGTCCCGGTACATTCTTATCACAGTTAGGGATCATAACAAGTGCATCAAACTGATGCGCAATAGCCATGGCCTCTGTTGAATCAGCTATAAGATCTCTTGTCACAAGAGAATATTTCATCCCGATATGTCCCATGGCAATACCGTCACATACTGCGATGGCAGGGAACATCACAGGTGTACCGCCTGCCTCTGCCACGCCAAGCTTAACAGCCTCAGCGATCTTATCAAGATTCATGTGCCCCGGAACGATCTCATTATAAGAACATACTATACCAACCATCGGTTTTTTCACTTCTTCCGGCGTAAAACCCAGCGCATTAAGCAAAGATCTTGCCGGTGCCTGCCCTATTCCGCATTTCATATTATCACTTGTCATATTTTCCCTCTCTCAATCCTGTTCCTTACTACACACTATACTCTCTCGGCGATAAGACTGCCCATCTTATCGGTCTTTATCTGTTCCTCGCCCGCTTTGGCTATATCTATCGTCCTATAGCCTTCCTTAAGTACCTGCTTCACCGCATTCTCGATAGCATCCGCTTCCTTATCAAGATCAAATGTGTAACGAAGCATCATTGCAGCACTTAGAATCGTTGCTATCGGATTGGCGATATTCTGTCCGGCGATATCCGGGGCAGAACCGCCTGAAGGCTCATACAGTCCGAACTTCGTCTCATTAAGTGAAGCCGAAGGAAGCATTCCTATAGAACCCGTGATCATCGACGCTTCATCGGAAAGTATATCTCCGAACATGTTCTCAGTTAACATAACATCGAACTGTGCCGGATCCTTGACAAGCTGCATGGCCGCATTGTCAACAAGCATCGTAACAAACTCTACATCCGGATAATCCTTGGATACTTCCTCAGTTACTTTTCGCCACAGCCTTGACGAATCAAGCACATTGGCTTTGTCTACAAGAGTCACCTTTCCCCGGCGCTTTTTTGCTATATCAAAGCCCTTAATGGCTATTCTTCTTATCTCATTTTCGTTATATGTCAGGGTATCAACTGCCGTCATAAGGCCGTCTATCTCTTTTGTATATCTGTCTCCGAAATACAGACCGCCCGTAAGCTCCCTCATGATCATCATATCAAATCCCTTGGCTGCAACAGCCTCTTTAAGAGGGCATGCTTCCTTAAGTTCCGGATAAAGATACGCCGGTCTTAAATTAGCAAAAAGATTGAGTGCTTTTCTGATACCGAGAAGTCCTGCCTCGGGACGCTTCTCAGGCGGCAGCTTATACCAGGGTGATGTCTGTGTATTGCCACCGATAGAGCCCATAAGCACTGCATCCGAGTCCTTACAGATACTGATCGTCTCATCAGTCAAAGGTACGCCGTATGCATCGATCGATGCACCTCCCATGAGCACATCCCTGTAAGTAATGGTATGTCCATAATTATCACACACTGCATTTAACACCTTCTTGGCTTCGGCCACAATCTCCGGCCCGATGCCGTCACCGCTTATCACAGCGATCTTCATATCCATGACATTTCCTCCATAAAAACAAATGGGATATACTTATGCAGCATATCCCATAATCTGTCATATTATCCGGTCTATTCAGCCTTCTCTACCTGGCTGACAGCCTCTTTTTTCATGGGAATGCGGCAATTCTTGTTATTTCCGAATTCGACGATGATCGTATCATCCTGAATATCTATGACCGTTCCGTAAAATCCACTCGTGGTCAAAACATAATCACCTATTGCCAGCGATTCCAGCATGGATCTTGTTCTCTTCTGCTCATTCTTCTGGGGTCTGATCATT
>JAILKC010000061.1 GCA_024694055.1 Lachnospiraceae bacterium
TGGAGACAGTACAGAAGGTTCTTTGACGCAAGGACAGATCTCTATGATTTTACCGGAATACCGGATTATGAAGAGAATATAGGCTTCTATGAAGAAGAGAACATATCGAAAGATCAGTATGAACTGTTGGTAAATTACAATTATTATCAGGATGAGAGCATAGATGCGGATATGCTTAGGCGTATAGCCGATGGTGTGCGCTCGGGAAGGGCCGCAGGCCGTAGCACTTATGGCAAGACGATAAAAGAGGCTGCATGGGAATATGTGCATAATTCACTTGATATAAGTATCGATCCGGTTGGGGATATATATGCAGATGATTCTGCAGTTATGTCAACCGATCGTCTTTTTGCAGATGAGGTTAACCAGCATAAGCCGTTTAATCTAATTGTAATCGTACTTTATATCATATTCGTTGTAAGTTCGATAGTTGAAAGAGATAAGACATGTCTTTTAAAGCTACCTGTTCTTTTGATATTCAGAGCGATCCCGTGGATGTATATATACCTTCAGGGAAGAGTATTGAGCCGCATCACACATCCGCTGTATATTCTGGAGATTATAGTGATCGTTTCGATGATCATAGCCGGTCGGTTAAGATATGATAAAGATCTCATTGGCATAAGCAAGAAACTAAATGCGGGTATTATTGTCATTGGAGCTGCCTGCATACTTGCAGTAAATCTTACGGTAATACCCGGAGAATTGAGATATATCCGCGCCTCTGAAGCAGAGAGAACGGCAGAGAATGCATCAAAAAACAGGCTGTATGAATATACGGCATCACAAGCAGATACATATTTTTACATAGATACATATTCGACGGTAGACTGGACTGAGAAGATATTTGAAAAAGAGATAATACCGAAGAAAAATACGCAGCTGCTCGGCGGTTGGATGGGCAACAGCCCGTTGGATACATACAAAAGAAGCCTGTTTGGTAAAGAAGAATACATAGACAGGGAAGAGTATTTGTCATTGACCAAAGATGACAATTAAAATACAATTATGTTGATGCAAAGGCAGAGAGAGCATTTTGCACGTTGCATATGATTAAGGCTAAGCCGGAATGGTGTAAAAGATGCAGAAGATATCGTTTGTGATACCGTGCTACAGAAGTGAAAAGACGCTTGCAACTGTGGTCACGGAGATTCAGGATAAGATGAAGACGATGGCGGACAGATACGACTATGAGATCGTACTTGTCAATGACGGTTCGCCGGATGATACATATGGTGTAATAGAGACGATTGCGGAGCATGCAGACAATATACTGGGAATCAATCTTGCCAGGAATTTCGGCCAGCATGCTGCACTTATGGCTGGATACAGACATGTGACGGGTGATATAGTCGTTTCTCTTGATGATGACGGACAGACACCTGCCGATGAAGCGGGTAAGCTGTTAGATGCGATCGAGAAGGGCGCGGATGTGGCTTATGCCAGATACGCACATAAGAAGCATTCACTTTTCCGTAACTTTGGAAGTTTCGTGAATGAGAAGATGGCTCAGTTCCTCCTGGGCAAGCCCAAGGAACTTATCGTAAGCAGTTATTTTGCGGCCAGAAGATTTGTTATAGATGAAGTGATAAGATATGACAAGAGTTATCCGTATGTGATAGGTCTTGTTCTTCGTACCACCAAAAGAATAGTAAATGTTGATGTGAATCACAGGGAGAGAGAGATTGGGGTGAGCGGATATACATTGGGTAAATTGCTCACTCTGTGGATGAACGGTTTTACGGCATTCAGTGTCACTCCGCTTCGTATATCTACCTGGACAGGCTGCATATTTGCAATCTGTGGTTTTTTATACGGAATATATACTGTGATCAAACATTTTGTCGTGGGTATAGCGCCCATGGGATATGATTCGCTTATGTCGGCACTTATGTTTATCGGCGGTATGATACTTCTGATGCTTGGCCTGACAGGTGAATACATAGGACGTATGTACATCGGGATGAATAATGCTCCGCAGTATATCATCCGCGAGACTACGAAGTAAAAGGATTGAAATGATGGCGATTGAAAAGGTAAGCGAGGCAAACAGGATATACATACGTAAGATCACCGAAGAAGATACGAATCTCATTGTAGACTGGCGAAACCGTGAAGACGTAAGGGAACACTTCTTTTTTAGAGAAAAGTTTACCAGACAGATGCACGAAAAGTGGATGGCAGACAAGGTTGCTACAGGAATGGTCGATCAATTCATAGTATGCATGAAGGAAGATGACAGACCTGTCGGAAGCAGCTACTTAAGAGATATAGACAGGCAGCAGGGCACGGCTGAATACGGAATATTCATAGGAGAAGCGGATGCCAGGGGAATTGGTCTTGGATATGAGATATTATGTGCCACCATGGAGTATGCATATGAGGTACTCGGCCTTAAGAAGGTAATAGCAAGGGCAATATCCACGAACACCGCGTCCATCCGCATATTCGAGAAGTATGGATTCACGATCACTCAAAGAATTAAGAATGTTACCTGTACGGACGGAAGGATCGAAGAAATGGTCATGATGTGTCATGAGAGAGAGTAGCAGACAAGCTGTCCAAGGCATTTGCGGGATCAAAAGCAAGGATACATGGATAAGAATAAGACAGGGGAAGTAAAGCGAAACAGAATAATAGCAAGGCCTTTTATGCCATATGTTTTTGCACTTTTGGGAGTGCTTGGCTTTGACGGGATATTGGCCCTTAATTCATCGGAGAATATACGATACAGCAACAGTATATTCTCTTTTATTGTATTTGCACTGGCAGCATTTGTCCTTGTGAAGATATGGGCTGATTTTGCAGGAGCTGATAAGCCGCTTCGTCTGTGGCCATGTATATATTCGGTGGCGTTGTCGACGGCCCTTCATTTCGGAGCTCGCCTTGAAACAGCCGAGAATGTAAGGGTTGACAGACTTTCATTATGGCTTGGGATATTGGCATTATCGGTTTTCTTTATCCCGATAATGTCGGTTCTTTCAGGCAGATCCATTACGATGGCACGTTTTTTGTTGTATGGTAAGAATAAAGCCGAACAGAGCGACAGTAAGCCATTTAAATTTGTTCAGATATGGGCGATCATATTCTTACTCTGGATACCGACTTTTCTTGCACTGTATCCGGGTGCATTTGTATATGATGCTACAGAAGAATATCTGGAAGTGATCACGCGTGTCTTTAACATGCATCATCCGCTTTTACATGTATTGGCACTCGGAGGATTGGTCCACGGAGCGGAATATATCGGGTGGACCGCGAATACCGGTATAGCGATATATGTGATCATCCAGATGCTTATCATGTCATTGATTTTTGCATATACAATAAAAAGGCTTGAACTCTTAGGGGCAGGCAAGATATATCTGACATGCACCATGATATTCTACGGCTTATTTCCGCTTTTTGCGCTTTATTCGACATGCACTGCCAAAGATGGATTATTTACGGCATTTCTGTATCTGGTGACTGTGGAACTTTTGATATATCTGAGACAGCCTGAGGACTTTAATCCCACTGTTTTTACCCTTGCATCCGCGCTTATGATGCTCATGCGCAATAACGGAGTGTATGCATATGTAACAGCCATGGTCATCTTGCTTGTCTGCGAGTATATAAGAACATCCGGCAGGAATAAGACAGTGGCTGCTGATGTTTTAAAAGAACGCGGCAGAGTGAATAAGATACTAATACTGACACTTTTGTCACTTGTACTGTATTTGGGTGGAGGCTATATACTGAAGACGGCAGTCAGAGCTGAAGATAATGAGCATCAGGAGATTCTTACAGTGCCCATACAGCAGCTTGCAAGAACTTATACATATTCGAAA
>JAILKC010000079.1 GCA_024694055.1 Lachnospiraceae bacterium
GAAGCAGAAGGAATAGCTATAAATATCTCATCTACACTGTGGACATCCACACATTCCTTGATCTTATCACGGCCGCCTTCGACCTTGATACCCTGAATATAATTGCCCCACTTGCTGCGGTCATCATCAATGATACAGGAAACCGTCATAGTGGAAAAATTACTGGTCGCAATCTCCTTAATGATTGAGTTGCCCGCATCACCCGCGCCGATCACCATGACATTGATCTTATTCTTACGATTCTGCATCTTATGCTTCTGACTTCTAAAGAACCTGTATGAAAATCTGCTTGAAAAGATCAATGTGATCAGAATAAACCCATATATAAAATGGTAACTTGTGGGAACAGCCTTAACATCCGTCTTAAAAAAATAAAGACCAACCCAGTCCAGTCCGGTAGACAATATACAGGCAGCTATAAGATTCTGCAGTTCTGTCTCACTGGCAAATGCCCACAGACTGTTATACAGTTTAAAAAAGTAAAACACCGTGAGCGTCAGTATTATATTGATAGGTAGAAAATGAATAATAGGATCTAAGAAATGTCTTGGAATATCATCCAACACGAACTCATATCTCATGGCGATCGCAAGGAAACTTGCAACCGCCACTGCACCCATGTCAAATAGTACCAGACTCGTCCATCTATAAAAGAAATGTGTATTAAATATCTTGTTACGTCTCTTCATCTGCTCTTTACTGATTGATCCTCTGTATTATCTGGCTGGCAAGATGCTCGGCCAGAATCTGATAACCGGCGGGATTGGGATGTACTCCGTCGGTCACGAACTCATGATTCACATCCCAATCATGTGAATTCATGAAGTTCGAATTATATAAATCTATTACATCAAAGCCATATGGCGGCACTATCTCATTGATAGCCTGAGCAAATGTGTTCTGCTCCACCATATTACCGGGATCAGTCGCATATACTCCGTCATTAAGAATCGTAGACATGGGATTAACGTAAATAAACTTCACATATTTATCGGTATTATCCCTGTACTTCCATTTGATTGCACTGCACATCTCATCCAGATCACCACAGAACGTACCCGAATTCATTCTAAGATCATATTCGATGTGACCAAAATCCCATTTATTCATGTACAGACAATCATTCGTACCACCAAATATGATGATAACATCGCTGTCTTCCGGTATCTCGCTCCATCTCTCCACCATCGGTGAATTCGACGCGTTTCGGCTGACCACAGATCCGCCTATGCCAAGATTGACCACTTCACATCCAAGTATATCCGCCAAAAGCTTCGGATAATTGTACTGTGCCTGCTCTTCCTCGCTTAAGTTAGTCGCAGCAGTGATACTGTCGCCCATGATGGTTATCTTTACACCTGAAAAATCGATGGTACTGCTCTCTATAACCTTCTTATCGAAAGCATTGGCCGTAAGCGTCGTATCATACGAAGTCTCTCTGGCAGCATGTTCCTCAAGGCTCATCTCTTCTGCCAGGGCAGGATACTCCGTATTCCAATTGATCTTAGATTCCTTATCGTCTATGATATAGGCACCATTGTCATCAGGTTCAACCGGTTCAGTAGCGGTCACTTGGGAAGTCTCTACAAATTCTTTATACAATGTCTCGGCTGCAACTTCGTGAAGATCTACCTCCACCTCTTCTTCTGCAGTCTCTTCAGGTTCTGCAGTAGGTTCGGGCGCTTCAGTGACTTCTGCCATCTGTGCTCTGTCTGGTTCTT
The DNA here is from genome assembly GCA_024694055.1 of Lachnospiraceae bacterium. GTDB lineage: Bacteria > Bacillota > Clostridia > Lachnospirales > Lachnospiraceae > Colinaster. The sequence continues at coordinate 1,722 of JAILKC010000079.1, forward strand.
CACTTCCTGCTCCGAATATGCCATTAAAGAACCTTTCCTTTATCAATACTCCGGACAATGTAAGCAACACGCCTAACAAAAAGCACATTATTCTTACCGCTATCTCGCCGGCATTACTTTTTCTGTTCCTTTTATCTTCACTCATATATACATCCTCCATACGCCCCCATTTTATCGTATAAACCGCAAAATCAGCATATGGAATTCTTAAGAATTCCTTATTTTCATGTCATTATACCACATCTTGATATAATGCGCACTATCAATACATATATTGTATATTATGCCACTTTGTCATTAGCCTTAAAAAGCATCGGCATCAAAGCCAAAAAGGCTGTCAGACCATACGGACTGCATGCATGGAATATCCATTCCACCATGCCCGCCACGATAAATCCTGCCATAAGTA
>JAILKC010000105.1 GCA_024694055.1 Lachnospiraceae bacterium
ATGTCCGTAAGTATCATTGACAGACTTAAAATTGTCTATATCCATCATCACGATGCTGAACACATCGACTCTCTCCATCGTGTCGATTGCCTCATTCACATATGTGGTAAGGCTTCTTCTGTTAAGCAGTTTGGTAAGCGGATCATAGCTTGCTTCTTCGCCAAGCTTCACATTCTCTTTCTCCAACAGGATACTCATATAACTTGCTTCCATCGCAAAGAATAAGGAGAACACAAACTGTATGAAAAAGGCAATAAATATATTAAAGAATCTGATCCCGGTCTTGATCCCAACATAACCCGAGGTATCACACCAAGGTGTATGATTCGCAGCAACCACACTCATTATAAAATAGCATGCCACCACAAATGCCGACAGCGTGATGGTGTATTTGTAGCCGATACCTTTATCACGCATCGTGGGTGAATTGGTCATATAAAATGCCGCCGGGATAAGCGCCACAGTATACAGCATAAAGCCATAGTCCATGCCAAGGAGCACTGTGGCAAGGGAAGAATGGATCTCTATCTCTGCAAAGAACAGAATAATGATTTCCTTGTACTTCTCCCTGTTCACAAGGACCGAACCCATGTATAAGTACAGTCCTATTACAACAATATTGTAAAAGCTTATGAAATCCACATGTATGGCATGCATCGCACCCAGGAATATCACATGTACGACCGCAGTAGCCATACATATGAATCTGAACTTGGCTTCCGTGCTTAAAAGCTGTCTTCCTGTAATGATCTTTTTAAAACTCTCTAACGGCTTGTTAGCTTCATCCATCAGATATGGCCTCTATTCTGCAAGCATAAACTCACCAAATAATTGTATAACTTTTTGCGTTCAATTTCCAGCATTATATATGTAAGAACAGGTGATTTTGCATCCCGTCCGCTTGCAGATACGTAAAACTGTGATAAAATGGACATTGATGAACAACATAAAAGCTGACTATAATAAGGAATTTCATAAGATAACAGATGCTCTTTCAGGCGAAAAAAAACGACTTCTTTTGCATGCCTGTTGCGCTCCATGTGCAAGTATATGTATGGAAAGAGTCCGCGACTGCTTTGATACCACCATCTTTTTCTTTAATCCAAATATAACAAATGAAGATGAATACAAGTATCGTCTGAGCGAGTTGCAGCGCCTTATAGATATATATAATCAAATGGAAGGCAGGGGACATATCGATCTTCTTGTAGGCAAATATGATCCAAATGTATTCTTTAATATGGCCAAGGGACTTGAGGACTGTCCCGAGAGAGGAAGAAGATGCGAAGCATGCTACGCTCTGAGATTAAAAGCAAGTCTTAATGCAGCTTCTGCCGCGCATTTTGACTATTATACGACGACCCTTACCCTAAGTCCCCTTAAGGACGCCGCCACGTTAAACCGCATCGGCCACAGCCTGGCTAACAGCAGCGACAGCGATGTTCTGTGGCTTCCGTCCGATTTCAAGAAAGAGAACGGATACAAAGAGAGTATAGAGCTTTCAAAAAAATATGATCTATACAGGCAAAACTACTGCGGATGCATATATTCGCGTCCAAAAGGAGAATCATGAACAAGATATACGAGACCGACAGTTATAAAATGGAATGCGAGACCGTCATAACAGGCTGTGTAAAGACGGCCGACGGCGTGTATATAAGCGTGGAAGACAGCATATTCTTCCCTGAAGAGGGCGGACAATATGCCGACACCGGCAGGATAAGCTGTGAAAATCTTGAATTTGACGTGCTTGACGGCATCATTGTCGGCGCGAATACTGATAAGATCAAGCCTTTGGACGAAATGCAAGCCGGTGAACATGATAAATTCGCGTCCGGATCACCTTCAGGTATATGGTATAAAATTGACTACACGGAATCCTGCAAGTCTTCCTGCAATAATCTGACAGATATTACCGACACACTTGTCATAAACTCCAAGATCCGCTGTTTTCTGGACTTTGACAAGAGGTTTGATCGCATGCAGAATCATTCCGGAGAACACATATTGACCGGAACGATCCATAATGACTACGGGTGTAATAACGTCGGATTCCACTTAAGTGACGAAGGATTTGTCACTTTAGACCTCGATATGCCGCTTACATACGAGCAGATAATGGAAGAAGAGAAAAAGGCTAATGCGGTGATATATAAGAATCTGCCCATTGTCCCCTCCTTCCCTTCAAAAGAAGAATTAAAGAACATAACCTACAGAAGCAAGATCGATATAGAAGGTCAGGTAAGGCTTATCACTATAGGCGATGCCAAAGATCCGGTGGATGTATGTGCCTGTTGTGCACCTCATGTAGCATATACGGGTGAAGTAGGCATCATAAAAGTCATATCTGTGGTCAACTGGAAAGGCGGAGTAAGAATAAGCATATTATGCGGAAGAAGAGCCTTAGAATACATAAACCACAGACAGGATATCATCATGGGGCTTACGGATCTTCTGACTACCAATGAGGATAATCTGATCACACAGGCCGGTCGTCATATAGAAGAGATTAAAGAACTCAGATCAAAGTATGCGAGCGCATTGGAGACAGACATAATATCGCGCATCGAAAAGGGCGATCCTGATATCGCGCGGACTCATCTGGTATTCGTAGCATCAGACTTTCCACAGGGATCATTAAAGAACACATATAATGCCCTCAAGGAACGTTTCTCCGGCTACGTCGGCATATTTGCAGGATCTGACGAAGAAGGCTACCGATATCTTGCCGGAAGCAAAGATACGGATTCCAAGACTCTGATACCGATCCTAGGCAAGATTGGTGCCAAGGGCGGCGGCAATCACGATATGATCCAGGGCAGGGTCGCATCCGCCCGTTCGGATATAGAGGCATTGTTTACCGGCTTAAATCATAGTTGAAAGTGTAATATAATTTAACTTGAAAGTATTGTATGATTTGACCGCCTTTTTGAGCAAATGATATAATGTGATATAACCTGAGTGAGAATCGGATTGTTTATCTTCGGATAACAAGTGAACATATTCAACAGGAGGATTAATCTAATGAAGACAAAAAGAATTCTGGCTGCAGTTTTGGCAGCCACAACAATTTTCGGTATTTCTCTCACAGCGGTGGCTAACACACCCATGTCGCTAGATATTGGCCTGGACGTAAACGAACACCCGGTGAATCCCGACTCGAACGTAACGGATAATCAAAATAATCCGCCATCCCACGTCTCAGCCGGTACAGATATGCCCGTGCCGCAGGATCCGCCCAAATCCGAGGTTGAGAGCTTGGAGGAACAGAGACCACGGACATCCGATGTCGTAGATGGAGTAAAATCCACTACCCGCGGAGTGAATCTCGCAACAGTTCTTAACGGATTTGCCGTAGCAGCACCGGTACAACCTGCAAAAACACTTGATAAAGGAGAGGTTCCTTTTACAAAGGTTTATAACTTTGATGCCAAGAGGTCAACCGCCGCAAAAGCAGTCATAGATACTGTAGCTGCAGGCGCAGGTCTGACTGTCGGTAAAACGATCAATTTTGAGATGGGAACCGTAAAGGGCGGAAAGTATACACCGGCTGAAGCATCAGGAAAGATTACCGAATCAGTACCGGTTAAGCTCGGTGCAGCCGGGGGATATACCGGTGCGATACAGTTAAGTGCAAACGGAGTGAATATACTTGAGGATCAGGATACCAACTCTAATACAGTCTCAATTAATGTCGCACCTGTTCGCAGCGTTATTGCACTCGTTAAGTAATCGATCATCGCGATCAGTAATCAAACAGGGCGGTAGCACAAGCTACCGCCCCTTTTATATACCCTCATATTACTGTCTGCTTAGCCTGATTGCGCTTCATCCGAAGACTTATGCCTATTCTGCCTTGTTCTTGCCGGCCTTGGGTATCATCACAAACGAGATGATAAGGGCGATCACGTAAAGAGCACCTGTCACATAGAGTACAGTCTGATATCCAACAGGGTTGACGCTTGCGGTCTTGCCGTTAGAAAGTGTGATCTCTGTGAAAGAGCCAACATGATTAACGATATATGTAGCCATCTGATTACCCGTAAGACCTGCTATAGCCCAAGCGGAAAGGCACATACCATGTACTGCCGAAATAGACTTCATACCGAAGTGATCTGAAAGCAATGTAGGAACATTAGAGAATCCTCCGCCGTATCCTGCATTGACTACGATCAAAAGCCCGATACACAGCCATGCGATCTTATTGTTGATACCCTGTGTAAAGATCGTAGCTCCGGTGAATGCTATAGATAAGATAAATATTATCTTATAGATCGTATTTCTGTCCTTGAATGTATCAGCCCATGCAGAGAATCCAAGACGGCCTGCTGCATTGGCAATAGCCGTTACGGTACCGAGCAGTGCTGCTGTAGCTACAGAAAGTCCTACAGTATTGAATATCTGCTTCTCCTGAGATATAAGAGCAAGTCCGCAGGTAATGTTGATGTAGAACATCAGCCA
>JAILKC010000138.1 GCA_024694055.1 Lachnospiraceae bacterium
AAACTGTATCGGTAGAACAGTACACATTTTTACTGAAAAGAAATATCAATATGTACTTGAAAAATGGACCACTAACCCCGTCCCCCTGGTCCACAATGGACCACTAACCCCGTCCCCCTGGTCCACTGGGTCCGGAGAGGATCATTTCCCCTGAAGTATCGTAAGGATTCCTTCAAAGACGGGCTTGTTGCCCTTTACTATGATCGCGATGTGTTCCTTTGCTCTAGAAAGGCCGTGGAAAAGATTACGTACGGGTGTATATCTGATAGCGGCAGAGTTACTGCCCGTATCAGGTTTGGCAGGAGTATCTGTGGCATCTGCAGCGTTGGCAGAATCTGCGGTATCGGCGCTTGTAACGCTTCTTAAGTACCCGTTTTCATCATAGGAAAAAGTATCATCTATTAACATCACTACATTATCAAATTCACGACAGGTCGCATCGGTCACTTCGATGCGGCCTTTTGATATATCATCCTGCTCATCTGATAAAATGGCGCTGTTAAGAGATGCGTCCCATATGTATATATAACCGGATCTGATATGGTCGTTTATCAGTATATTTGCAGTAGTATCATCTGCAGCATGGGCTACGGATACTGAAGGATAGTCCCGCCTGTGACTTGCGTTCGTATTGACCAGTCTGCTGATGAATACGGACAGTTCGCTGTTTAAACGGATCTTGTTGGTCAGTCTGTATCCGTTGAAACCGTCAAGTGATTCTATGAGGCCGGCTCCATAGTAACTGCGTTCTTCGTATGCTATGGAATCCTCTCTGTCATAGGATATGATCACCGGGATCTGAAGATCACCGGCGGCCTTCATTATATCATTGAGATTCACAGCATTTAATCTGTGCCCTTCATCCACCAGGACTGCGCCATATTCTTCAGGTACGTCTATGGAGGAGTCGTTGTCACAATAGTAAAAGTCCACTCTTTTTAAGCGCTCGTTCAAGTGCTCGAGCTCTTTTTCGTGCGATCCGAAATGCAGAATACATACTTTTGAAGTGACTGACAGCTGCATCGCAATGTCATAAAGAAGTATCGTCTTGCCCGTACCGGGCAGCCCCGTAAAACCGTGGATCCTTAACTGCTTTTTTATCACTCCCGGCTTGATGAGGATGTCATTAAGTATGGTATTTCTGATGTCCCGCTGTTGCGAAGTGAGAAAATAGTCGCCTCTTAAGAATCTGAGCGGATCGGTAAGAGGGGAAATCAGGTATCTGTCTTCGCTGAAAAGCTGTTCTATATGATCTTCGTAGCAGTCTTCCTGCTTAAGAAGTATTGAGGCAAGTTCATCCCATGATGTATCTATGAGCCTTCCTCCGCCGGAGAGTCTGACCAGACGGCCGGTATTGCTTAAATATGTAAAAGAATAAATTGTACGATCGAGTGTGGAAAGGTAATATCTGTTCTGTTCAAGCTGTCTTTTGATGACTTCGTCGGATACGTTACCGCTCTTTAACTCGATATTGACCGTTATATCGGAACTTATTCGTAGCAGATCGAATTCCTTGCCGAGTCTGGGCATGGTAAAAGAGTAATAGAACTTGAGAGCCGAGCCGTGTTCCATGACTTTACACAATTCATCGCACAGTGTCTTAAGCCCTGCGATCTCCCATTCCTTGATCCTAAGAAGATGGTGTCGGCCGGACATCTGTCTTTCAAGTCTTGCCTGATCATATATATCGTCAGGTCTTGTGAGTGCATAGATATTGATCGGTCTCATATAAGAATACTACAATACTATGCAGCATCCGGTCAATGTCAATGAGACGATCCGGTCAATGTCAATGAAACGATATAAGGATACACGGCTTACAAAAAGTGGTATACTACAGTATATGTCACAAAACAGATCGCTGACAGGAAAGAAGGAGATGTTATGCTTGAGATCAAAGGCTATTCAAAGACATACGGAGAAGGCAAAAAGGCCGTTGATAATATCAATCTGACGGTCGAAAGCGGAGATATATTCGGATTTATCGGTCACAACGGAGCAGGTAAGTCCACGACCATACGAGCGGTCGTGGGTGTACTTGATTTTACCGAAGGGGATATATTTATTGACGGTCATTCCGTCAAAGAAGAGCCCATGGAGTGTAAGAAGATCACCGCATATATTCCGGACAATCCGGATCTGTATGAGAATCTTACGGGCATGCAGTATCTGGATTTTGTAGCGGATGTGTTTGATATAGACTCTTTGGAGAGAGAAGAAAGCATCAAAAAGTATGCCGATATGTTCGAGATCACTGACAGTCTTGGGGATCTCATAGGTTCATATTCGCATGGTATGAAGCAGAAACTGGCCATAATCTCTGCGCTTATCCATAAGCCCAGACTTATCGTGATGGATGAACCCTTTGTCGGACTGGATCCCAAGGCATCATTTGTATTAAAAGAGATCATGCATAAAATG
>JAILKC010000027.1 GCA_024694055.1 Lachnospiraceae bacterium
ACGGCCAACTTTACAGTTACCGGTGTTTATGCAAATGACACGATCGCGGTTTATCAGCTCCAGGGCAAGAACTGGGTTCAGGTGATGGTCTCATCTGTCACGGATAATCATGTGACTGTCAACCTTACACAGCACGGACCGCTCGCATTTGTCCGAGTCGCAGCGGTCGCTGCCAAAACACCGTAAAGGAGAGGTATGGCCAACCTTGCGGATATCACATACCGCAGGCGCAGGAGAACAGCCTGTACATAGACAAGATCAGAGCATTCCTTGATTATGAGCCCAAGATCGAGACGAAAGATGGCAAAAAAGTGGATGCCCTTGGTGACGGTCTGCTTGAACTTGATCCCATAGCTGAGTATGAACTTAATAAAGCCATGGAGTCAGCTGCGATCGGCAAGACGGTATTTTATATATCACACAGACTGTCAACGACCAGAGATGCTGACAGGATACTGATGCTTGAGAACGGACGTATAATAGAAGAAGGCACGCATGAAAGCCTCCTTCGACTTAATGGAAGATATGCGCAGATGTGGCGCGTTCAGGCAGGTAGATATGCCGTATAACATTGTACGCCAAAATGGCCTTAACAGGAATCAGATAAAGTATATTGCGGTAGCAGCCATGCTGCTTGATCATCTGGCATCGGCTTACATGCCCATGGGATCGGTGGCATGGGAGGTCATGCGTTTTTTCGGGCGCATAGCGGGGCCCGTGATGGCCTATATGGTCACTGAAGGCTATATCAATACGTCAAACAGGGTAAAATATGGGCTCAGACTGCTTATATTTGCCGTCATATCATGGATTCCCTATACATATTTTGAACTTGGTCTTATTACTTATTCATACAGTGTGATATACACACTTTTTCTTGGCTATTTGGCTGTATGGATATGGGACAGGGCGCCGTTTCCTGATTCTGCCAAACTTGTCTTTACAGGTCTTTTGTGCTATTTCGGAACGTGGGGAGACTGGGGATGTTATAATGTCATGTGGGTCTTCTTTTTATATGTGTTTAGGGATGATCCGAGGGCAAAATGGATATCCTTCAGTCTGATTGGTCTGGCCAATCTTATCGAAACGATGTATCTGTATCATGCAGCAGGAATGCATGTGTTAAGTGCATAATATCAGCTTGGCGTATTTATTGCACCGTTCCTGCTTGGAATAGCATATAATGGGAAGAGCGGAAAAAGAAACGCTTTTAACAAATGGTTTTTTTATGTTTTTTATCCATTACATCTACTTATCCTGGGGATAATGCGATATAATGGTTGGGCATGTATCAAATCCCTGATAGGGATTTAATAAGGAGAAGTATATGAGTACTAAGTATGACAGACATGGAGCGCTGCATGTGAATAACGCAGGCAGGCTCGTTGATCATAATGGTGAGACGGTTGTGCTGCACGGTTATTGTACGCATGATTTAAGCTGGTATCCCGAATATGTGAACAGAGATTTTCTTAAGTATATGAGGGATGAATGGCATATAGATATCATCAGACTGTCCATGTATACGGCGGAAGAAGACGGATATTGTGTGGGAGACGACGAGAACAGGAAGAAACTCCTTGAGGTTGTAGACCGAGGAGTGAAGTTCGCTACCGAGCTCGGACTGTATGTGATCATAGACTGGCATATATTAAGTGACAGCAATCCTCTGATGTACGCTGATATGGCAGAAGAGTTCTTTAAGATAGTATCAAGGAAGTATGCGTCATACGGCAATGTTTTCTATGAGATATGCAATGAACCCAATGTGGACTGTACATGGAAGGATATTAAGTCGTATGCAGAGAGGATCATTCCGGTCATCAGAAAAAATGATGAGTATGCGGTCATCATTGTGGGTACACCCAAGTGGAGCCAGAGGCTTGATGAGGCACATGAAGATCCTGTGACCATAGATAAGAATCTGATGTATACACTTCATTTCTATGCCAATACACATACTGATGAATTGAGAGATCTGGCAAAAGAAGCATTTGAAGTCAAGTTTCCCGTAATGGTAACTGAGTTCGGTACATGTTCTGCCGATGGGGCAGGAGCACATAATGCCGAAGAAGCAGATAAGTGGATCGCGCTTTTAGAAGAGAATAACATCAGTTATGCAATGTGGAATATATCCAACAGAGATGAGACAAGCGCGATGCTTAAGCCTGATTGTACGAATATTACGGGGCCTTATACGGATGATGAATTAAGAGAACCTGCGATATGGTACAGAGAAGTATTAAAGGCTCATAAGTAGACTGAAATAGTGATATAGTGATATATAATGATAAAAAGATGACCTGATAGTGATCAGGTCATCTTTTTAAATGCACTGCTTAGCATGAGTTTTATTCGATTGAGCTGGTTTACCTCGCTTGCGCCGGGATCGTAGTCGATCGCCACGATATTGGCTTCCGGATGAGTGCGCCTTATCTCTTTTATGACACCTTTACCGACTATATGATTGGGCAGGCATCCAAATGGCTGGGTGCATACGATATTGACGGCACCGCTATGTATGAGTTCTATCATCTCACCCACAAGGAACCATCCTTCACCGGTCTGATTGCCTATGGATACATAGTCTTTTGCATAATTGACAAGCTCCAGTATATCGCTGTATGGCTCAAAGTGGCGGCTCTTTTTGTATGCTTCATTGGCTGGCTTTTGCAGGAAACGTAAAAGCTTTATGCCAAGATCCGATAATTTGGCGGTCTTCTTGCTGGTTCCGAGGTTCTCGGCCTTATATATCTGATTGTAGAAGCAGTAGTTCATGAAACCAAACAGTTCGGGTACCACTACCTCTGCGCCTTCGGATTCGAGCAACTCTATAAGATGATTGTTGCCGGTGGGAGAGTATTTGACCAGGATCTCGCCGACTATTCCAACACGGGGCTTTTTAACATCTTCGTGTATGGGTATCGCATCAAATTCCTCGACCATCTGTCTGCACATCTTTTTGAATGTAAAGAAATTCGGATACTTCTTCGAACAGAAGGCTACGCATCTGTCTACCCATTTTTTATGAAGTTCTTCCACTGAACCGGGGGTGACCTCATACGGCCTCATGCGATATACGGTTTTCTGCAGTATATCTCCGAATGCAGCTCCAAATGCGGCATGCATTAAGAAACTCAAGTCTATGTGGAAGCCCGGATTGCTCTCAATACCACCAAGGTTGAGAGAGATGACCGGTATATGTTCAAGTCCTGCCTTGCGAAGCGCTCTTCTGATGAATCCGATATAGTTGGTGGCACGACATCCGCCACCGGTCTGAGTGATGATAAGAGCGACTCTGTCGGTATCATATTCGCCGGATTCGAGTGCGGCCATCAGCTGTCCGACTACTATCAACGAAGGATAACATGCGTCATTATTAACGTATTTAAGGCCATGATCGATGGCTGTACGGTTGTCATTGTCTAAAACGACGAGGTTGTAGCCGCAGGCTGCCATGGCAGGACCCAGTATGTCAAAATGTATCGGAGACATCTGAGGACAGAGTATCGTATAGTCCTTGCGCATCTGCTCCGTGAAAGCAACTTTGGTGATGGCACTTGATCTGATGGTGCGTGCCTCACCCTTGCGTTCCTTGACCTTAAGAGCGGAGATTAAAGAACGTACTCTTATCCTTGCAGCGCCAAGGTTGTTGATCTCGTCTATCTTGAGACATGTATATATCTTATCGGAACCTGACAGGATGTCAGCTACCTGGTCGGTAGTCACGGCATCAAGTCCGCATCCGAATGAATTAAGCTGTATAAGATCCAGATATTCAACCGTCTTAACAAAACTTGCTGCAGCATACAGCCTTGAGTGATACATCCACTGATCCATAACGATGAGCGGTCTTTCGGGTTCGCCAAGATGTGAGATCGAGTCCTCGGTAAGTACGGCAAATCCATAAGATGTGATAAGTTCGGGTATGCCGTGATTGATCTCGGGATCAAGGTGATAGGGACGTCCGGCAAGTACTATACCGCGCTTGCCCTTATCTTTAAGCCATTCAATGGTCTCTTCACCCTTTTTGCGCATATCATCGCGGGCTGCTGCAAGTTCCACCCATGCAGCAGAGACCGCTGCTGTAAGCTCCCATTCGGGTATCTCAGTAAATTCCTTCTTTAAGGCATTCAATACGGTGATTTCCGAAGTAAATGCCATGAAAGGATTGCGAAGCCTTACTTCTCCGCGGCCGATCTCTTCGACATTGTTCTTGATGTTCTCGGAATATGATGTAACAATGGGACAGTTGTAATGATTGCCCGCATCCTTAAATTCTTCGCGTTCATAGAAAAGGGAAGGGTAGAAGATAAAGTCCACGCCCTCGTGTATGAGCCACATTATATGACCGTGAGCCAGCTTGGCGGGATAACACTCGGATTCGCTGGGGATGGACTCAATACCGAGTTCATAGGTCTTGTGTGTGGATACGGGAGAAAGTACGACTCTGTAACCCAACTTGGTAAAGAATGTGTACCAGAACGGATAGTTTTCATACATATTGAGTACTCTGGGGATTCCCACAGTTCCACGGGTGGCTTTGCCATCACTTAATGGCTCGTAATCAAAGTATCTCTTGAGTTTGTATGCAAAGAGATTGGGTATATCTGTGTCGGTTCTTGTCTTGCCCAGGCCTCTTTCACAGCGATTGCCGGATATATACTGTCTGCCACCTGAGAAACGGTTGATGGTAAGACGGCAGTTGTTGGTACAGCCCTTGCAGCCCACCATGCTGGTCTCGTACTTAAGTTCCGTTATCTCTTTTAAGGAGAGCATCGTGGTGGGTACGTTCTCATCATACTGTTCTCTTGCTATTAAAGCGGCTCCGAATGCACCCATGATCCCTGCTATATCAGGCCTTATTGCTTCGCAGCCGGCTATCTTTTCAAACGCTCTTAATACGGCATCATTGTAGAATGTACCGCCCTGAACGACGATATTACGGCCAAGTTCAGATGCATTGGATACCTTGATGACCTTAAAGAGAGCATTTTTGATAACGGAGTAGGCAAGACCTGCTGATATGTCGGCTACAGTTGCACCTTCTTTCTGGGCCTGCTTGACTTTACTGTTCATGAACACCGTACATCTGGTGCCGAGATCTATCGGATAGGGCGCAAAAAGCGCTTCTTTTGCAAAATCCTGCACACTCAGATCGAGTGATGAGGCAAATGTCTCTATAAAACTTCCGCAGCCTGAAGAACATGCTTCATTGAGCTGAACGGAATCTACGCATCTGTTCTTTATCTTGATGCACTTCATGTCCTGACCGCCGATATCGAGTATGCAATCGACTTCGGGATCAAAGAATGCAGCTGCATAGTAATGAGCAACGGTCTCTACTTCGCCCGCATCAAGCATAAAAGCGGCTTTCATCAGCGCCTCGCCGTATCCTGTAGAACATGAACGCACGATACGGACACCATCCGGAAGAAGCTCATATATGTTCTTTATGGCATCTATTGCTGTCTGTAAAGGACTTCCGTTATTGTTGCTGTAGAAAGAATGTAAGAGTTTGCCGTCTTCGCTGATAAGAGCGATCTTGGTGGTAGTGGAACCGGCATCTATTCCAAGGAAACAGTTGCCCTTATACTCGGATAAGGGCGCAGTCTCAACGTGAGCACGGGAATGCCTGTCCGTGAATGCATTATACTGCGCTTCATCTGCAAAAAGAGGAGCCATTCGCTCTACTTCAAACTCCATCTTGATGCCGCTTTTTAAGCGATCGGTCATGCCGGCAAGCGATATGACCACATCATCCTTGGAATTAAGGGCAGAACCCATTGCCGCAAAGAGATGGGAATTGTCAAGTTCTATGGTATGCTCATCATCCAACTTAAGGGTGCGGATAAAAGCAGTTTTTAATTCTGAAAGGAAATGAAGCGGACCGCCTAAAAATGCCACATGTCCGCGGATAGGCTTGCCACATGCAAGACCTGAGATGGTCTGATTGACAACAGCCTGGAATATGGATGCCGCAAGATCTTCTCTGGTAGCCCCGTCATTGATAAGAGGCTGGATATCAGTCTTGGCAAATACTCCGCATCTGGCTGCAATTGTATATAAAGAGTTGTAATTCTTGGCATATTCATTAAGGCCGGTGGCATCTGTCTGAAGCAGGGCAGCCATCTGATCAATGAAGGAGCCTGTACCGCCGGCACAGATGCCGTTCATACGCTGCTCTACATTGCCGTTTTCGAAATATATGATCTTGGCGTCCTCACCGCCCAGTTCTATGGCTACGTCGGTCTTGGGCGCAAAAGTCTCTAAAGATGTGGCTACGGCAATAACTTCCTGAGTGAAGGGGCATTCAAGATGATTGGCCAAAGTCAATCCGCCGCTTCCGGTGATCATGGGATGTACGTCAATGTCGCCCAAAGTATTGCCTGCGTCAGTAAGAAGTGATGCAAGGGTACCCTGAATATCTGCAAAATGACGCTTGTAATCAGAGAACAGAAGTGTATTGTCCTCGTCAAGTATGGCGACTTTGACGGTAGTCGAACCTATGTCTATTCCGAGTGAATATCTAGTCTTGGCCATTATTTATCAATCATTCTTCGTTTCTTTGAGACTATCTGAGTGTAGATAGTATGCGAAACTACATATAATAGGAAAAGTTACAATATACAATCCTAGTTATTCTACTAGGGGAGGGGGAAAAAATCAAGCCAAACAGGTGCATTTTATAAAAGATTAATAGGATAAAAAAGGTAAATGTGATAGAATATCATAGTATGAAACTATCTTTATGATCCGTGACCGGACGGGATGGTTCATATGATATTTGTTTTGAAAGGAAATCACATACATGCAGGACAATTTCAGCAGGAAGATGGAACGCATTTTTGAAAAATATGCGATCAGAAATATAACATTATATCTCATAATATGTTATGCATTCGGATATATCATAGAACTTATCAATCCCCAATTCATCTATTATATGACATTGGAACCGTCCAAGATACTTCACGGACAGATATGGAGACTGCTGACATGGCTTGTTATTCCGCCCGATATGAGCAATCTTTTCTTCGTGCTCATCATGCTGTATTTCTATTACAGTATCGGACGAAGCCTTGAGGCTGTCTGGGGTACGTACAGACTGAATGTATATCTGCTCTCGGGTATGTTATATACGATACTCGGAAGTTTTGTACTGTATTTTATACTGTTGGCACTCGGTTATCCTTCAGGTACGACATTCGGACTGGCATTCAGTACGACCTATGTCAATATGTCCATATTCTTAGCCTATGCGGCCACTTTTCCGGATATGCAGGTACTGCTTTTCTTTGTCATACCCATTAAGGTCAAGGTGTTGGGGATCATATACGGCATACTTCTGGTCGTATCATGCATTACCAGCGGATGGATATACTGGGTGGTCATCGGATCATCGCTTCTTAACTTCATAGTATTCTTCCTTACTTCCAGGAAGAGGGTGCATATCACTCCGGCACAGAAGATACGACAGCGCGAGTTTAAGCGCGAGACAAGTGCGGCAACAGCTACGCGTATTGCCAGACATAAATGTGCCGTATGCGGACGCACCAGTGAGACGAATCCCGAGCTTGAGTTCAGATTCTGCAGCAAGTGTAACGGCAATTATGAATACTGTCAGGATCATCTGTTTACACATGAACATGTTAAGTGAATCTGCGGCCTTGACAGATATTTACCCGATAATGATATTACGAACGGAGAATAAATAACAGATATTATGAAAAACGAAAAAGCATTTACCGAGAGAATAGAGGCCCTTGTTGCAACCGGAAGAGTACAAGGCGGAATGGTCACTAAGGATCAGGTTGAGGAAGCAGCCACGGAACTTGACCTTCCGGTCAGTGGTCTGAATGCCATATATGATTATCTTAAGACCAAGAAGATAGGAATAGGCGATGCGCTTACAATAGAAGAGGCTTTTTCAAAAGAGGACAGAGATTATCTGAATATGTATCTGAATGAGCTTAGCGAACTCGCGCAGTATGAAGAAGGTGAGAAGGAAGCTTTCTATATATCCGCCATGGCAGGTCATACCTCCAGTCAGGCCAGAGTAATAGAGATCATGCTTCCACAGGTAGTGGATATAGCAAGGCTTTATTCGGACCAGGGTGTATCGATAGAAGACCTAATAGGCGAGGGTAATGTTGCATTGTCTGCAGGTGTTACGATGCTTGGAGCTTTGGAATCGGGTAAGGAAGTGCCGGGAGCTCTCGCAAGTATGGTCATGAATGCGATGGAACAGCTGATAGCGCAGGAAAACGATGTGCATAAGAGCGACGAGAAGATAGTATCCAAGGTCAATAAAGTGGCTGATGCAGCAAGAGAACTGGCAGAAGAGCTTGGAAGGAAAGTGACTGTCGAAGAACTTATGACCGAGACAAAGTTCAGCAAAAAGACCATAGAGGATGCCATCAGATTCTCGGGCGAGAAGATCGAAGATATAGAGAGAAGTATGGGAATAAACGAATAGGAAAGATAGCGCAATAGTTATATCGTGACATAACTAATAATGGGTTTTGCATATGGATAACAGAGATTATAAGCATGTGATACAGGACATTACGAATGTATATGTGGGCGGCAGATTAAGCTACGGCGAGATGATGGATATGGATAATATCCCTTTTAAGCTTAAGACGGTGTTCGCTCATTATATGTTAAAAGAGGTGGATAAATCCACGACATTGGAGAACCATCTTTTTTACATTGATAAGGACAGTATGTCATATATGGTATATAAGAAGCTTAAGTGTAAGTTCGTGCTCAATGTATTCTATGAGGACGGACACGGAAAGAATGAGCCGGGTTACCATATAGATGAGTTTTTGATAGATGAGATACTGGACAATGAAGATATCATGGCCAATAAGGATGTGACATATCTTACCGAAGTCAGGATATCAAAGCTTAAACTTGCAGGTCTGTAGGTATAGATCCGTAATATATGAGGGTGGGGTTGACATGGATCAGAGAAAGACTGAGAGATTTATTATCATATTGATTTCATTGGCATGCATTGGTCTTACGGCTGAAAGCGTGCTTATGAGATGGGAGTTTTGGGTACCGCCGATCATAATTTTGGGTACGGTATCTTTATGGGTCATGAATCTGATAGACCGGCCCGAATATAACGTGAGAAGGGCATATTATCTCTGCTATGCCATGTTTTCTACCTTCTTCCACGGAATACATACTACAAGCTTTTTTGATGTAGCCATGGTGATCGCACTCGTAATGGTTGCATTTTCGTTCTTTGATCAAATCTACATGATGAATCTTGCGATGCTTGAATACTTTGTAATTATGGGTATTCAATTCATTCTTGCATATCAATCCGGTATAAGAGGATATAATACGCTTGATCTGTCCAGAATGTTTTTACATCTTGCAATAATTATCCTGGTGTATTTTTGCTGTGTAAAGGCGATACAGGACAGAAAAGATTCCCGTGATATAGACAGACAGAAGGATGAGAGGATCGAGGAATACGATGAGGATATGGAGGATTTCCTGTCCAATATATCTCATGAACTCAGGACTCCGGTCAACGTGGTCAACGGTATGTCGGATCTTTTGCTTAAGCGTAAGGTCGGATATGAGGCGGAAGCCATCAAGAACGCCGGTATCAGACTGGCATATCAGATAGAGGATATTCAGGATTATACAGAATGTAAGAGAAATAAGCTTTTGCTTGAAGAAGAGGATTATATAAGTACATCGCTTATCAATGATGTGGTTACGAGTTTCAGACTCATAGATAATGACAAAAAGCTTGAACTTATCGTGGATGTTGCCTCAGATGTACCTACGATGCTGCACGGCGACATTAAAAAACTCCATAAGATATTCAGACATCTTATGGAGAATGCAGTAAAGTTCACCAAGACAGGCGGAATATACATTAAGGTGAATACAGAAGAGACTGATGTCGGAGTCAATCTGTGTATAGAGATGACAGATACCGGAATCGGAATGAACAGAAGGGCGAGACAGGCCATATCCAATGGGTTGTTTCAGGTCAATAAGAAACGCAACCGCAGTTCCGGCGGAATAGGGCTGGGTCTTTTTATAGTGTATGGCTTTGCTCACAGAATGGGCGGCTTTGTCAAGATCGACAGCGAGAAAAACAGCGGTACAACCATACATGTTACCATGCCTCAGAAGATAGCCGATTCTTCGCCGTGCCTGGCTCTTAACAAGCCGGCGGACGGAGATGTGATATTCCATGTCAGATCCGATAAATATAAAGTTCCTAGGATCAGGGACTTTTATCGTGCTATGGCTTCCAATCTGGCTGCCGGTATTCATGCGCCTCTTTATTCGGCAGAGAGTGTTAAGGAGATAGAGCAGCTCAAGGCCAAGCAGAATATCAAGACCATATTCATGGGTGAGGAAGAATATGACAATAATCCCGAATACTTTGATGAACTGAGTAAAAGCGGAATTGTCATAGCTGTTTCTGCCAATGAGGGATTCAAACCCAATCCGGGCAGTAATGTACTTGTTATGCCCAAGCCTTTGTACGGTTATCCGGTAATTAAGATCCTAAATGAGGGCTATGATGCCCGCAATATCGAATTATCGGACGAAGATTCAAGGCTTGTATTTGAAAAAGTGAGAGCACTTATCGTGGATGATGAACCGATGAACCTGGTAGTAGCCATGGGGCTGTTTATGGACTATGAGATGATCGTGGATACTGCGGGAAGCGGAAGAGAAGCCATAGACAAATTCAGAAAAGGTAACTATGATATTGTGTTCATGGATCACATGATGCCTGAGATGGATGGCGTTGAGGCGATGAAACTCATCAAAGAAGCCGCCGCGCAGCAGCATAAACATGTAATTGTGGTCGCCCTTACGGCCAATACGGTCTCCGGTGCCAAGGAGATGTTCTTTAATGAGGGCTTTGACGGCTTTATAGGAAAACCAATAAACATTGCGGAGTTTGAGAGAGTGATGCTTCGTGTACTTCCGGCATCAAGCGTTGTAAGGAAGGGGGATAAGGCATGAGTATTAAGAAGATTATCACTAATATACGCAATGCCATAAGAGACCCAGAGAGAGATCTTCACGAGCGAGTATTCATTATCTTTACGATAATTGCCGAATTAATAACTCTTGCTGCTTTTATTGGAGATTTGATAACGAAAGAAAATCCGGTGGAGTGTGCTTTGCTCCTGTTTATCCTTATAGTGGTCCCTATCACTACTTTTATGGGGGTACGTTATGAGAAGACACCGTTGGCGATAAGGGTCATAGTTCTGTTTTTGGTACTGATCGTTCTTCCGACACTCTTTTTCTTTGGAGGAGGAGTTGAGGGCGGAGGAGTTCTGTGGATCATTTTTGCCTATATATATGTGGGACTTGTTTTATCCGGAAGATGGCGCTTTGCGATGCTTACTCTTATTACAGTGTATTCAGCGGTATTTTACTATGTTGAGTATTATCATCCGGAATATGTATATCACCATTCGAGAAGCATGTTTTATATTGATTCTCTTATCTCGCTTGTTTTGGTCGGACTTGTGTGTTATGTTATGACTTTTTCGCAGAACCGTCTGTTTGAAAAGGAAAATGACCGCGCCAAGAAAGAGCAGTTGAGGGCGGAAGAACTCACGACATCACAGAACAGATTCTTTTCGAGCATGAGTCATGAGATACGTACTCCGATCAATTCCATACTCGGCCTTAATGAGCTGATATTAAGAGACAGAGAGGCATCCGAGGAGATACTTAAAGAGGCTGCCGGAATACAGGGATCCGGCAAGATGCTGCTTGCTCTGATCAATGATCTTTTGGATTTTTCCAAGATCGAAGCCGGAAGCATGGATATTGTTCCCGTAGATTATAATGTCGGGGATATGCTCTCCGAGATAGTCAACATGGTATGGCTTCGTGCCACGGAAAAGGGTCTAAAGTTCAATATCAATATCAATCCGGATGTTCCGAGTTCTCTGTATGGTGATGAGGTCCGTATCAAACAGATAGTGGTCAATCTGCTCAATAATGCCGTGAAGTATACAGCGGAGGGCTCCGTAGATCTTGTTGTTGAGCCGGAGGAAATAAGTGAGAAAGATGTGATGCTGTCGATTTCCGTATCAGATACCGGCATGGGTATCAAAAAAGAATCGTTGCCATATCTTTTTGATGCGTTCAAACGAGTAGATGAAGAGAAGAATCGATATGTCGAAGGAACCGGACTTGGACTCAGTATTGTCAAACAGCTGGTTGAACTTATGGGCGGCACCGTTAACGTCAACAGTGTATACGGTGAAGGCTCGATGTTTACCATTAAGATCAGACAGGGGATATCCGATCACGGCAAGATAGGTAATATCAATATCCATAATCAGTCTACAGCCCAAAGAGACACTTATGAGAGCAGTTTTAAGGCTCCCGAAGGTCGAATACTTATGGTTGATGACAATGTAATGAATCTTGAGGTGGAGTGTAAGCTTATCGAGGACACTGAACTTAAGATCGACAGGGCATTGAGCGGAAGAACTGCGCTTGATATGACGTTAAGGTACAGATATGATGTTATCTTTATGGATCATATGATGCCTGAGATGGACGGTATAGAATGTCTTGAGGAGATCAGAAATCAGGTGGGCGGACTTAACAGGACCACACCTGTGGTGATACTTACGGCCAATGCGGGAAGTGAAAACAGGAATCTGTATAATTCTTCAGGATTTGATGACTATCTTGTAAAACCTGTATCGGGCGAAGCCTTAGAGGCAGTGCTTATAAAACACATGCCGTCTGAAAAACTGATACTAAGCAACAGAATGCTTAGCATGAGAGAAGATATAAGCACCTCTTCGGGATATTCGGGGAAAGTGCCGATCATGATCACAACCAGCAGTGTAAGTGATCTGCCGGCTTCCATTGTAAGAAAACTTAATCTGAGGATCATTCCGGTGCTTATTCGTACGGATGAAGGCGTATTTAAAGACGGTGAGCAGATAGATGCACTTGAAGTTATAAGATATATGGAAACGGGTCGGGATGCTTCTTCGACATCACCTTCCGAAGCGGCTTATACGGAATTCTTTGCAAGTGCACTTAAAAAGTGTCATCACCTTATACATATCGGCATTAATTCCGCGGCCAGCGATGATAATGTTGTAGCTACCGAAGCAGCCAGGGCTTTTGATAATGTGACGGTGTATAATTCCGGCTGCCTGTCATCTGCGACGGGACTTATGGTGCTGATCGCACATAAGCTTGCGCAACAGAACATGTCGGTGGAAGAATTGCTGTCTGAACTTGATATAATTAAAGATCACATTAGGTGCAGTTTTATTATTGATTCGACGGATTATCTTACAAAAAAAAGATTTGTAAATCCTCTTGTGAATAAGTTGATCAAGAATCTGAGTCTGCGCCCCTGTATAAGCTTTAAGAATGAAAAGTCACATATTGGCCCGGTGTACATGGGGAGTACGAGAAGAGTATACAGGAACTATATCAGGAATACGTTTTTGACTAATTTCAATCCTGATCCGGAAGTTGTGTTTATTACTTATGTGGCTGTTCCGATGGATGACCTTCTGTGGATAAAAGAAGAGATCAAGAAATATGTACATTTTGAACACTATGTATTCAAGCAGGCATCTGCAGGTATATCATCCAACAGCGGTCCGGGTACTTTCGGTCTGATGTTCTATACCAAGTCAAATAAACCTTATAATATAGGCCCGTTCTTTGGTGAACTTGATAGGAATGCTGACTATAACGAAGACGAAGATGATGAGTCTGATGATTATACGAATGAGCAGGATAATGAGAGCGCTTCGGCCGGAGAGATCAAGGAATACTATACTGTCAATGAATCGGGAGATGCTTTTGTGGCTCCCGGAGAGATATTTATGCTTTCCGATTCTGTAAAGGAGCACAGATGGTATGAGAATATAGAGGGAATAGACGGCAATCTCGCGATAGAGAACAGCGGCTCCGAGGATACGCTTAAAAAAGTTATCAATATCTTCTATGAGTCGATTACGGAAAAGTCTAATGAACTTAACGGGCTTTATGAGGCAGAGAACTGGGATGATTATGTTATCAAGGTACATGCTCTTAAGAGTTCCGCCAAACTGATAGGCGCGTCCGGATTCGCTGAGGATGCTCAGGCGCTTGAAAGCGCCGGAAAAGAAAAGGATATTGATTATATCAGGGAACATCATGCCGGATTCATGGAGGATTATCACAGGTTTTCAGAGATTCTCGCGGATGTGTGCAGACAGGATGATGATGAAACGGATGAAAAAGACAGACCCGTGGCTGACGAGTATCTGATGAAGAGTACTTACGAAGGACTTAAAGAGGCTGCAGTCAATATGGACTGTGATACGATAGAGACCATACTTAATGAGTTAAAGGGGTATGCAATACCCACAGATGAAAGCGAAAGATTTGCTGCCATAAGGGAAAAGGCTGACAATTACGATTATGACGGGATTCTGTCGCTTTTAGAGGATAGTGCTCGATAAGACCATTCGCTTTTGGGCGGACAAAAATTATCGGTATTGTCAAAATTGTTGCATAATTTTATACAGATATGTAGATATTTTTTTGCAAATCGTGTATAACATAATACTAGGAGGAAATAGACGATGCCAAGGAGACGTATAGGGATAGCCATTGTGGCCATACAATACAGCGTTGTAGTCAAGGGGCTTGAGAAGAAGCTTCAGGACTTGGGCTACAGTGTATTGCCTATTGAGTCTAATCTTGATGATATTACTGTCAATTCAGAGGATATGGATTTGTACATTTTATATATCCCGGACAATATCATCGAAGATGAACTTAAGCTTAATCATCTGGGTATGGCCAGCAGACTGCTCGATAAATGCGGCAAAAAGGTCATGGCTATAGGTGAGAAGAGATCGCATGTCGAACTTATGGACCTTATTCCTGAGATTGCACATTTTGGATGGCTTGAGAAGCCGGTGGATATGGACAATCTTGAGATGATCATGGAAAAGGCATTAAGTGAGCCTGAAGAAGAGGTTGCAGAAGATAATGGCAATCTTAAGCGAGTATTGATCGTGGATGACGATCCGGCGTATGCCAAGATGGTCAGGGAATGGATCAAGTATAAGTACAAGGTGGATATTGTTACAGCCGGCATGCAGGCCATTACATTCCTGCTAAAGGTAAAAGAAGAAGAGAAGGTTGATTTGATTTTACTTGATTATGAGATGCCCGTAGTGGACGGCCCTCAGGTTTTGCAGATGCTTAGACAGGAACCGGCTACCAAGAATATTCCGGTTATCTTTCTTACGGGTAACAGTTCCAAGGAAGCGGTTAAGCGTGTTATGGAACTAAAGCCTGAAGGATATATGCTTAAGTCTTCCTCAAGACTTGAACTTATCAAATATTTGGACAGCAAGATCTGATCTAATAAGTATATATATTAAGCGACTGTCAGTCTGTGGATTGACAGTCGTTTTAATTTTGTAAGCGACATCTCAAAACGGTATTATATGATGTTACTTCTGTAAAAAATATGGTATTCTATTGATTGTAGTGTTTGTATAAAGGAGAGAGACAAAATGGATATTGCAAGGACACCACAGTACGAGCTTGTAGAGAAGCATCCTATAAAAGAACTTGATACCGTGGGTTATATTTTAAAACATAAAAAGACGGGGGCAAGAGTCGTACTCATGGAAAATGATGACGACAATAAGGTCTTCTATATAGGCTTTCGTACACCTCCCGCAGACAGCACGGGGGTGATGCATATATTGGAGCATTCGGTGCTGTGCGGATCAAAGAACTTCCCGGTAAAGGATCCTTTTTTGGAACTTGCCAAGGGCAGTCTCAATACATTCCTTAATGCCATGACTTATCCGGACAAGACTGTGTATCCCGTGGCAAGCTGCAATGACAAAGATTTCCAAAATCTTATGCATGTATATCTTGATGCAGTATTTTATCCCCGCATTTTAGACAGCGACATGACATTTAAGCAGGAGGGGTGGCACTACGAACTTCCCGATAAAGACAGTGAACTGACGATAAATGGCGTAGTGTACAGTGAGATGAAGGGCGCATTCTCTAACCCTGATGATGTACTTGAGAGGGAACTTTTTAATTCCCTTTTCCCCGATACTCCTTATGGCAAGGAATCGGGCGGAGATCCCAAGGATATCCCTTCACTAACTTATGAGCATTATCTTGACACATACCGCAGATACTATCATCCGTGCAATTCATACATATATCTGTACGGGGATATGGACATGGCAGAAAAGCTTGAGTTCATTGATAAGGAGTATCTGTCGCATTTTGATGCACTTGAGATTGATTCAGTTATTCCGCTTCAGAAGCCTTTTACAAAAAGAGTGGAGACAGAGAAGGAATTCTCCGTGACTGCAGATGAGCCGGTTGAGGAGAACACCTATCACAGCTTAAGCTTTGCCATGAAGGATAATCTTGACAGAGAAGAGTACATAGCTTGGCAGGTGATAGATTATGCTCTGTGCAGTGCCCAGGGTGCGGTGCTTAAGCAGGCACTTTTGGATAAGGGCATAGGCAAAGACATATATTCGATATATGACGGCGGAGTGAGACAGCCATATTTTTCGATTATTGCCAAGTACAGCGATCCTGAGAAAAAGCAGGATTTCCTGGATGAAACGGAGAGAGTGTTACAGGAGATTATTAAATCAGGATTCAATAAAGATACATTAAGGGCCGGTCTTAACGGACTTGAATTCAAGTACAGAGAAGCTGATTTCGGCAATTATCCTCCGGGACTAATGTATGGTCTCCAGGTGTTGGACAGTTGGCTGTATGATGACGGCAAGCCCTTTATACATATAGAGGCCGACGAGACTTTCAAAAAATTGCGTGATAAGATCGAGACCGGTTATTATGAAGATCTCATAAGAAAGGGCCTGATGGAGAATCCTCACAGTTCTTATGTATGTGTTAAGCCCAAGGTGGGATTAAACGATGCCGAAGAAGAGGAACTTAGGAAATCTTTGGAAAACTACAAGGCATCATTATCAATGGCTGAGATAGATAAGCTCGTAGAGGATACGACTGCTCTTACCGCATATCAGGAAAAAGAGGACAGTGAAGAAGCACTTGCCACGATCCCTGTGCTTAAGATAAGCGATATACGTAAGGAGACCATGCCTGTCTATAATGAATTAAGAGAAGTGGACGGTATCAAGGTACTCTATCATCCGGTACCCACCAAGGGCATTGACTATGTAAGAGTTATGTTTGATGCTACCGATCTGTCAGAGGAGCAGTACAGATATCTGTCACTTCTTAAGAGTGTGATAGGCGTGATGGATACGGAAAATTACGGATACGGAGAACTCTTTGACAGGATATTTATCGAAACGGGCGGTATCTCACCTTCGCTTGTTACATATGAGAATTCACGCGCAAGAGGTGATATACGTACATATTTTGATATGAAGGGCAAGTGCCTTGCGGGAGATCTTGGCAAAGTGTTCGATCTCCTTGCTGAGATCATCGTTAGGACCAAGTATGAGGATACTGACAGACTTCTTGAGATTATCAATGAAATAAAGAGTCATAATCAGAGTTCGATGATAAGCTCCGGACATCTTGTTGCCATGCACAGGGCATTAAGCTATATCTCCAAGGCGGCTGTGGATAATGAGCTGCTGCAGGGAATGGAAGCATACAGGCTTATCGAGAATATCACTATGGATTATGCAGGCAAAAAAGATGAGGTCACTGCGATCCTTAAGGACTTAAGCGCCTCACTTTTCACTGCGGATCGTCTTATGTTTGATATAGCCTGCAGTGAAGAGGAATATAAGGAATTTAAAAAGTATGCTCCCGGATTTGCAGCGTCTCTTTTAAAAGGCCCACAAAAGACATCTTCAAGATTGGCTCCTGTACCGGTTAAGAAAAATGAGGGCTTTAAGTCTTCCTCGCAGGTTCAATATGTGTGCAGAGCCGGTAATTTTGCAGATAAGGGATACAAGTACACCGGTGCCTTACGAGTTCTTAAAGTGATGATGGGCTATGATTATCTGTGGAACAATATAAGGGTAAAGGGCGGTGCATACGGTTGCATGTCCGGTTTTTCCAAAAACGGAGACAGCTATTTCGTATCATACAGGGATCCCAATCTAAATAAGACAATTGACATATATGAGGGTGTTCCGGGATACCTTAGGAATTTTGAAGCGGATGAGCGTACGTTGACACAATATATAATAGGAGCCATAAGTGCACTTGATACACCGCTTACACCTCAGGGAAAAGCATTAAGATCGCTGGCTTCCTATATGACGAATCAGGATGAGAAGGATTATCAGAGAGAAAGAGATGAACTCCTTGCTACCACACAGGATACCATAAGAGGTATGGCTGATCTGTGTCAGGCAGTGCTTGATGATAATGTACTGTGTGTAGTGGGTGCTGATTCCAAGATAGAGGATAATAAGCAACTGTTCGGGGAGATAGTGCCATTGTTTAAAGGATGACAGACAGACTCATCGTGGAGGATTCTATGAAAAAATATGATCGAAAAACTTTGTGTATACTGATAAGTATGATATCCGCATCCGTGCTCACGGCATGTGGGAGTTCATCGGCTGCGACTGAGCCGATGAGCGGCAACTTTGCGTCCAAGTCGGAAATGACTGATGCAGAGGCTTATTCTGAAGAAGCATACTATGATGATTCGGCTGAGATGGCCATGTATGACGGCAAAAGTGTTGAGAGTAGCAATGTCTCGACCACGGAGAACGCCTCGACCAGCAACAGAAAGCTTATCAGGAATGCAAGCCTGTCCGTAGAGACCAAAGAATTTGATGCATTGATCAATGATCTCGATACAAAGATCAAGGAGATGGGCGGATATATCGAGAATATGAGCGGCAATTACGGCAGTAAGTATTCAAGTTACAGATCGGGCAAGAGTGCCAATATCACGGCAAGGATCCCGGCTGTCAAGCTTGACGATTTTATCGGACATGTCGGAACATCAGCCAATATTACGTCAAGATCCGAATCGGTAACAGATGTTACTCTTGATTATGTGGATATGGAGAGCCATAAGAAAATGCTCATTGAAGAGCAGGACAGGCTTCTTGAGTTCCTTGATCAGGCAGAGTCTATCGAGGATATCATTACGATCGAAGACAGACTGACCAATGTCAAATATCAGATCGACAGCATGGAGAGCCAGTTACGTACGTATGACAATAAGGTCGACTACAGTACCGTGGATATCTATGTGGAGGAGGTAATAGACTATACCGTTACGACACCCGAGTCAGAGAAGACTCCCTTTGAACGTATGACCGAAGGATTTATGGAGAGTATAAGGAATATCGGCATAGGCCTAAGGGAATTCGGAATATGGCTTGTGATCCATCTGCCTTATATAGTACTTATGCTGATAATAGCCTTTATTGTGCTGTTGATCGTAAGGGCTGTTAATAAGCGTAATGTTAAGCGCAGAGAAGCATATAAGGAAGAAAAACTAAAAAAACAGGCGATGGATGTTCAAAACCGTGCGGATAACAAGACAGAATTCGGCGATTCGATCTATGTGGCCAAGCCTGATAACAATGCGGTTGATAAGACGGTGGAATAAGGAATATCAGTATTATGAATGACAATAACGGTAAAAAAGCGGGTTTTACGGGTATCATAGGGCGACCCAATGTGGGCAAGTCCACATTGATGAACTATATAATAGGTCAGAAGATTGCGATCACATCCGACAAACCTCAGACTACCCGTAACAGGATAAGGACGGTGTATACCGAGGATCGTGGACAGATAGTATTTACTGATACTCCCGGAATACATAAGGCCAAGAATAAATTGGGCGACTATATGGTAAGTGTGGCCAAAAAGGCCATAGTTGATGTGGATGCCGTTATGTGGATAGTGGAACCCACGACATATATAGGAGCGGGGGAACAGAGCATAAGTGAAGAGATATCCAAAGCCAAAGGTATTGCCAAGATCTTAGTGATCAACAAGATTGATACTTTGAAGAATAAGGCTCAGATACTCGAAGTCATAGAAGCATACAGAAAGACATGCGAGTTTGATGATATTATCCCCGTATCTGCCAAAACGGGAGAGGGTGTGAAAGAACTGATAGACACACTTTTTGACCATATGCCCACAGGCGAACCTTATTATGAAGAGGATGTGATAACGGATCAGCCACTGAGGCAGATCGTGGCAGAACTCATAAGAGAAAAGGCACTGTGGAGTCTTAAGGATGAGATACCCCACGGCGTGGCTGTAGTGATAGAAAGCTTTGAAGAAGGCCCCAAGCTGTGTAAAATAACAGCTACTATTGTATGCGAGAAGGACAGCCATAAGGCTATTATAATAGGCAAAAACGGATCCATGCTTAAAAAGATAGGTTCACTTGCCAGACCTGATATCGAAGATATGCTGGAGTGTAAGGTGTATCTGGAACTCTGGGTCAAGGTACGTAAGGATTGGAGGGAATCGGATCTTTTGATGAAGAATTTCGGATATGATAAAAAGGAGTTAAGCTATGAGTAATACGGGATATACGGATAATTCGGACAAACTTAGAAGTGAACTTGAAAGAGCGGACTATACGGTAAGTGAGGGTAAGCTTTATCCGTTTGATACCTTAAGACTCGCATCGGAGGGTAAGCTTAAGACATGTTTCGGCAATAATGCCGGTTCCGATTATCTTATACTTGATCTTCCGGATGCACCGAATCAGAGCGTGCCCAACCCCTTCTTTTCGCCGGAGGGAATGCATTTTAAGTTACGTCAGGATGAGGCAGTGGTAGTCGTGACCAGACTTCCTGATCCCTGCAAATACTGGTCGTTCATCGTATATGACATGTTCTCCAAACAGAAAGAGGGCAAGGATTATTTGAGGGAAAAAGGCTTTTTCGGTATAGGCGATGACACCACAGGTCTTTATCATACCATTTTTGCTTCGATCGGTTCGCCTGTAGATATGCTTAATGCGCGTCATAACGGAGACAGTGCATTTGCTACTGCTGCAGTCATAGTGATGTGTGCCAATAAGGATGTAAAAGAAAACGTCATTAAGTGCCTTGAGA
>JAILKC010000050.1 GCA_024694055.1 Lachnospiraceae bacterium
CAGCTACGATACGTGTCTCGTCTGTGATCTGTCCGTCCTTTAAAGGAACGTTGAAATCGCATCTTACAAGTACTCTTCTGCCCTTTGCGTTGAAATCATCAACACTCTTCTTGTTCAATGACATATCCATGTCCTCCTATATATAAAATTATCAATGATTCTCTCTGTAACTTGCGCAAGGTCACAGAAAGAGCTGCCGGTCATCCCGACAGCCCATAAATTATATCACAATCCCGGCTATCCTGTCCACAGCCTCTTTGGTGCGTTCACTGTTACCAAAAGCCGTAAGTCTTAGGTATCCTTCTCCGCTGGGTCCGAATCCGCTGCCGGGTGTACCTACTACATTGGCCACTGTTAAAAGCCTGTCAAAATACTCCCAGCTGCTTAGACCCTCAGGGGTCTTGACCCAGATGTAGGGAGCATTGACTCCGCCCGAAACGCACAAGCCTGCTTTCTTAAGTCCGTTAAGGATATATGCGGCATTATCCATATAGTATTTCACAAGGCCCTTTATCTCTTCCTGACCCTTGTCGCTGTACACGGCCTCACCCGCACGCTGAATGATGTAAGGTGCCCCATTATACTTCGTACCATGCCTTCTGGCCCACAGATCATAAAGTCGTACGCCCTCAACCTTAAGATCCTTCGGGATCACCGTAAAACCCAGTCTCACTCCGGTAAAACCGGCGTTCTTTGAAAAGCTTCTCAGTTCTATCGCACATGTTCTTGCGCCGTCACATTCATATATGCTGTGAGGTACATCATCCTCAGATATATATGCTTCATATGCGGCATCATATATGATCACCGAACCATGTTCATTCGCATAGTCTACCCACTTTTGCAATTCCGACTTAACGATCGTGGCACCCGTAGGATTGTTGGGGAAACACAAATATATGATATCGGGAACCCTGTCGCCTGACGGTATCATGGGTGCAAATCCATTCTCTTCAAGACAGGGCATATATACCACATCACTCCACCGTCCCGCATCCTCTGCAAATTCACCGGCGCGTCCGGCCATCACATTGGTGTCCACATATACGGGATAGACAGGATCACATACGGCCACCACATTATCCTTACCGAATATCTCCTGTATATTGCCCGAGTCACTCTTGGCGCCGTCAGATACGAATATCTCGTCGTCCGCGATGTCGCATCCTCTTTTCCTGTAATCATGCGAAGCTATCGCACTTCTCAAAAAGTCATATCCAAGATCCGGCGCATATCCTCGAAACGTCTTCTCATCAGCCATCTCATCAACCGCTTTATGCATCGCTTCTATCACGGAAGGCGTAAGAGGTCTTGTCACATCACCAATACCGAGCCTTATGATATCGGCACTCGGATTGGAACTCTGATATGCCGCCACTTTTTTAGCTATATCACTGAACAGATAACTGCTCCTTAATTTCGTATAATCCCTGTTGATCTTAGCCATACTTACCTCTTTTCATGCACAATAAATGCTATATCTCCACGCTTCCCTCATATACGGTCGTCGCAGGTCCCGTCATATATACATGGCCATCCGATGCATATCTCACCGTTATATGCCCGCCAAGTACCTCTATATCCACATCAGTATCTCTGTCATAATGTCCGCCAAGCACGCCCGCTACCGTAAGCGCCGAACATCCCGTTCCGCAGGCAAGCGTCTCACCGGTGCCTCGCTCCCACACACGCATCTTCACGTGGGTTCTGTCGATGTTCTGTACGAATTCAATATTGGCCCTCTTCGGGAAAAAATTGTGCGTCTCAAGCTTAGGCCCTATATCCTCTATCTTAAGTCCGGAGGTATCATCAATATAGAGTATTGCATGGGGATTACCCATGGATACACAGCTCACATCATAAGCATGACCGTCCACACCAATGGGATAATTCAATATGACACTCGTGTCATCTATGTCGTATTCCGAAGTATTGACAGGTATCAGTGACGGCTTAAGTATGGGATCTCCCATATCCACTTTGGCAAGCGTCACTTCTCCATTCTCCACCGTAAGTTCAATATGCTTGATCTTACCGAAGCTTTCTATGTCCACACTTCTTTTGCTTCTGTCCATAAGACCCTTGTCATATACATATTTGGCAACACATCTGATACCGTTACCGCACATCTCCGATCTCGAGCCGTCGGCATTATACATCTCCATCTCAAAATCAGCGATATCCGACGGATTGATAAATATCACTCCATCCGATCCGATACCCATATGTCTGTCACTTAAGGCAGGAACTATTCTGTCCTTGGTCGCCTGATCAAGTTCAAATCTGCCTCCGTCTATATATACATAATCATTACCGCATCCATGCATCTTGGTAAATTCAATCTTCATGATATCCTTTATCTCCTATGTATAATCCGAAGCCAATATACTCTGTGCCACATTCACCATGCTGTCTCCGGAATTCATACTCTGTTTCTGAATATATCTGTACGCTTCCGTGCGCTCCATTCCCCAGCGCTCCATGATGAGTCTCTGCGCATTCTCTACAATGGCCTGTTGCTTTTCATCTCTGCCGCCCGGGCCTCTGCCGCCTTTCTTAATACCCGCATCTATGCGGCTGGC
Source organism: Lachnospiraceae bacterium (assembly GCA_024694055.1). Lineage (GTDB taxonomy): Bacteria > Bacillota > Clostridia > Lachnospirales > Lachnospiraceae > Colinaster. Next base: position 2,583 of record JAILKC010000050.1, read on the forward strand.
TACATGTTCCACGGCACGCATCAGTTCTCCAACCTTGATCGGGAGTTCAAGTTTGATCACACCATCCGGTGCATCCTCCCACTTGGAAGCACTGGCCGTAAGTATCATCTCAAAATGCTCCGGGAGCGAATCTGCCAACTCCATATGAGGCATATCCTTAAGCTTATATCCGCATATGACGACACCACTGTTGTAGTCATCAACACACATAAGGACCTGTGCTCCGGTATCACAAACGTGTCGAACATCCATGCCCCTGCTCCTAAGAGCACCGGCCAGTTTGGAAGCATCCTCAAGTTGTGGCATCGCTATGATGATACAGTCCATAATCCATCCTTTCACCCCTCACGATACCATAAGAAATTATTGCCTTTCAACAAGTATACATGGTATACATCGTATACTTGTATATCGCAGTGTATCGACCCGGCGAAGCGAAAACATATGTCGCAAAACATTTAGCCGGCAACACTTAGCGAATACGCCATCTGCCTATACCGGATTACTGTATCCCATGAGTGATTCGTCAACTGCTCTTGCGCATGCGCGGCCTTCTGCTATGGCCCAGACCACGAGCGACTGTCCTCTGTGCATATCTCCGCAGGTAAACACTCTGTCTACACTGGTCGCGTAATCACCTTCTGCCGTTGCCACATTGGTACGTGCATTACGCTCCACATTAAAATCCGCCGTCACATAATCCTGACTTCCTAAAAAGCCTGCAGCTATAAGTATCAGATCCGCCTTGACTTCTTCTTCTGATCCCTTAACAGGTACCATGTTCATACGTCCTGTCTTTTCATCTTTCCCAGCCTCGAGCTTTACGGTCTTAACAGCCTTAAGATTGCCTTTATCATCCTTTATAAACTCTTCTACCGTAGTCTGATATATACGTGGATCGTGTCCAAAAAGCGCAATGGCTTCTTCCTGGCCGTAATCGGTCTTAAGTACCTTGGGCCATTCAGGCCATGGATTGGATGGGAGTCTGTCTACCGGCGGTTTTGGCATCATCTCAAGCTGGATCACCGATGCGGCACCCAGTCTTATGGATGTACCCACACAGTCATTACCTGTATCTCCGCCGCCTATTACTACAACATGCTTACCCTTAAGGTTGCCCCACGACATTGTCTTGCAGCCGATGAGTTTATCTGCATCATAGTCCTCATCCATAAGTTTTTTGCTCACCTCTTTGAGGAAATCAACTGCAAAATATATGCCCTTTGCATCTCTTCCGGGTGCATTTATATCTCTTGGATTGGATGCACCGCAGGCCAGTACCACTCTGTCATATTGCTTAAGGAGCTTGGATGACTTGATATCCTTGCCTATATCACTGTTGTAGACAAATTCAACACCAGCCTTTTCCATAAGTGCGATACGTCTGTCTATCACTCTCTTATCAAGTTTCATATTGGGAATGCCGTATCTTAAAAGTCCGCCCGCTCTGTCATTCCTCTCATATACGGTCACCTTATGTCCGCGACGGTTCAGTGACGCAGCCGCAGCAAGTCCTGAAGGACCGCTTCCTATGACAGCCACTGATTTACCCGTACGTACTGCAGGCTCCGGCTCATCAACAAGACCATGCTCAAATGCATACTCTATGATGTATCTCTCATTGTCCTTGGTGGTGACAGGCTTGTCATTCAGTCCGCAGGTACATGCTGCTTCGCACAGAGCCGGACACACACGTGAAGTGAATTCCGGAAAACTGTGAGTCTTACTAAGCCTTATGTAAGCCTGCTCTATATTGCCCTTATATACAAGATCATTTGTCTCGGGAACAAGGTTATTTAGCGGACAGCCTGATGCCATTCCCGCTATCATCGTGCCTGCCTGACAGAACGGAACTCCGCATTCCATACATCTGGCAGCCTGACACTTACGTTTCTCATCGCTTATCTGAGGATGGAACTCATCGAAGTTTTTAATTCTCTTAAGAGGATCGATCGTCAGATTGTCTTCTCTTTCATATTCTAAGAATCCTGTTGATTTACCCATGATATCTGTCCTCCATCCTAATCATTCACTGCCTTGGTGCTTGCGTAAAAAGCCTCAATCTGAGCTTTTTCCCTGCTCATGCCCTGTTCTTCGTATCCCGAGATTAGATGCAGCAGCTTCTTATAATCCGCGGGAATGATCTTTTTAAACTTCGGCAGATACTCATCAAAATGATCCAGTATTGTCTTGGCCTTTTTGGATCCTGTGTATTTAACATGCTTTTTAAGTATCTCCTCAAGTTCCTGTTTCTCGCCCTTATTGTCAATCTGTTCCATGAGCACGAGTTCTTTATTGAGGTTGCGGTACAGCTGATTGTCCTCATCAAGTACATAGGCTATTCCGCCGCTCATACCTGCCGCAAAGTTCTTGCCTGTAGGTCCTAAGATCACCGCACGTCCGCCGGTCATGTATTCACATCCGTGCTCTCCGACACCCTCTACCACTGCAGTTGCGCCGGAATTACGTACACAGAATCTCTCACCTGCCATACCCGCAATATAGGCCTCTCCATAGGTTGCGCCGTATAAAGCAACATTACCTATGATGATGTTCTCTTCAGCTTCATAGCCCGCATCTGCCGGAGCTGACACAGCTATTATTCCGCCTGACAAGCCTTTGCCCATATAGTCATTGGAATCACCTGTGAGTTTAAGTGTAAGTCCCTTGGGGATAAATGCGCCAAAACTCTGTCCACCCGATCCTTTGCAGTCTATGGTGATAGTTCCGTCTGCAAGTCCCTCGGGATTATGTCTTGTGATCTCCGCTCCGAGTAATGTGGCAAATGCTCTGTCTGTATTGTGCACATCAACGCTTACCTTGGCCTTTGTTCCTTTGGCTATGGCAGCCTTGACAGCCTTATCCTTAAGAAGGATGCTTTCATCAACAGTCTTTTCAAGTTCAAAATCAAAAGGTGTATCTATTGCCTTATCATCTGCAGTGTCGCAGTAATGTGATGATAAGATCCCACTTAAGTCAATACGACCGCTTACTCCTTCGCCCTTTATCTGGCGCAGAAGATCTGTACGTCCGACAAGTTCGTCGACTGTACGTACACCGAGTTTGGCCATATACTCTCTTAATTCTCTTGCTATAAAGAGCATGAAGTTCTCTACATACTCCGGCTTACCGATGAATCTCTTTCTAAGTTCCGGATTCTGTGTTGCAATACCCATAGGACAGGTATCAAGATTACATACTCTCATCATCACACATCCGAGTGTAACAAGAGGAGCCGTGGCAAAGCCGAATTCCTCAGCGCCGAGACAAGCTGCGATAGCCACATCTCTTCCGCTCATCAGCTTACCGTCTGTCTCTATGATCACACGACCGCGAAGTCCGTTTCTTATAAGATTCTGATGTGTCTCCGCAAGACCGAGCTCCCACGGAAGTCCTGCATTATGAATTGAACTTACCGGAGCCGCACCCGTACCTCCGTCATAACCTGAGATCAGGATGACCTGAGCACCTGCCTTGGCCACACCTGCCGCAACGGTACCCACACCTGCCTCACTGACAAGTTTAACTGAGATCCTTGCGTTTTTATTGGAACACTTAAGGTCATATATAAGCTGCGCCAGATCCTCTATCGAATATATATCATGATGCGGCGGAGGTGATATAAGGCTCACGCCGGGTGTTGAATGTCTGGTCTTGGCTATCCATGGATATACCTTTTTTGACGGCAGATGTCCGCCCTCACCGGGCTTTGCGCCCTGAGCCATCTTAATCTGTATCTCTTTGGCACTTACAAGATACTTGCTCGTTACGCCGAATCGTCCGCTGGCAACCTGCTTGATGGCAGAACTTCTGTCATGTGATGTGCCTGCAGATGCTATTCTCTCATCACTTTCGCCGCCCTCGCCGCTGTTGGATTTACCGTGCAGATGATTCATGGCTATGGCAAGTGCTTCATGCGCTTCTTCCGATATGGAACCGTAGCTCATCGCACCGGTCTTAAAGCGCTTTACTATATCTGCCTCACTCTCTACTTCATCTATGCTTATACCCTGATCGGGGTAGTTAAAGTCCATAAGACTTCTTAGGTATCCTGTCTCCTCACGGTCTACCATGGAGGTGTAGAGTTTGAACTTCTCATAGTCGCCTTCTCTGGTGGCAGTCTGAAGCATATGTATGGTCTTGGGATTATATCTGTGCTGTTCGCCCTGAGCACGCATCTTATGTCGGCCTACGGAATTAAGTGTCATGTCCGCAGTGAGCCCGAGGGGATCAAAAGCCTTTGAATGCTGCTTATCCGTAGTCTCCGCGATATCCTCAAGCGTGATACCTCCGATCCTGCTGACGGTTCCGGCGAAATACTTGTCTATCACATCCTTTGATATACCGATGGCCTCAAATATCTTGCTGCCCTGGTAACTCTGTATAGTAGATATACCCATCTTGGATGCGATCTTTACTATGCCCTGCAGTACCGCATGGTCATAATCTTCAACAGCCGCATAATAATCCTTATCAAGATTGCCTTCTTTGATGAGACTCTCGATCGTAGCATGTGCAAGATAAGGATTGACAGCAGATGCACCGAAGCCTAACAAAGTTGCAAAATGATGTACCTCTCTGGGTTCACCGGATTCAAGTACAAGCGACATGGCCGTACACTTCTTGGTGCGTACCAGATGCTGATGTACTGCGGCAACTGCAAGAAGCGAAGGAATAGCTACATGGTTCTCATCCACTCCTCTGTCAGAAAGTATAAGTATATTGGCACCTTCTCTGTATGCCTTGTCAACCTCTACAAACAAATGATCAAGCACTCTGTCTATAGGTGTGCTCTTGTAGTAAAGGATCGATACTTTTGCTACCTTAAATCCGTCTTTGTCCATATGCTCGATCTTAAGCATATCAAGATCCGTAAGTATGGGATTGTTGATCTTAAGCACATGACAGTTGGCAGGCTTCTTCTCCAAAAGATTACCGTTCTTACCCACATATACCGTCGTGGATGTCACGATCTTCTCTCTGGCCGCATCGATGGGCGGATTGGTCACCTGTGCAAACTGCTGCTTGAAGTAATAGAAAAGCGGCTGGTACTCCTTGGACATAACGGCAAGCGGAGTATCGATACCCATGGCGCCTATATGCTCGGCACCGTTAAGAGCCATGCTCTGGATACTCTCTCTGCACTCCTCATACGCATAACCGAAAGCTTTCTGAAGTCTTAAAAGTTCATCATCTTCATAGCTTACAGGCTTGATATTCGGTATCTTGATCTGCTTAAGCTCAAACAGATTGGAATCAAGCCACTCACCGTAAGGATTGTCACATGCATAACGCTCCTTAAGCTCCTCGTCTAAAATGATCCGTCCGGCCTTCATATCCACAAGGAGCATCTTGCCGGGATGAAGTCTCTCTTTTTTGAGGATATGTGACTCATCAAGAGGAAGCACACCCACTTCAGATGACAGAATTAGTCTTCCGTCATCCGTCACACAGTATCGCGAAGGACGAAGTCCGTTACGGTCAAGGATCGCACCCATTACATCACCGTCACTGTACAGGATAGATGCAGGACCATCCCACGGCTCCATCATGGTCGCATAATACTGATAGAAATCACGGCCTTCCATGGATATCGTATCATTGTGGCTCCATGGCTCCGGGATCAGTATCATCGCAGCAAGCGGGAGTTCCATTCCGCTCATCATAAGGAATTCAAGTGTATTGTCAAGCATTGCCGAATCCGAACCCGCCTTGGGAATAACGGGCAGAACTTTGGTCATATCGTCTTTATTGAAGACCTTGCTGTCCATCGTCTCTTCTCTGGCAAGCATCTTGTCCACATTACCCTTTATAGTATTGATCTCGCCGTTATGAACGAGCATTCTGTTGGGATGTGCAAGTTTCCAGCTGGGATTGGTATTGGTAGAGAATCTTGAATGCACCATTGCTACAGCCGATGTATATCTCTTATCCTGAAGATCGGCAAAAAATGTGCGCAACTGACCTACAAGGAACATTCCCTTGTATACTATGGTCCTGCATGATAATGAAGGCACATATGTAGCATCCGTACTCTGCTCGAATATTCGTCTGATGACATATAACTTACGATCAAAGTCAAGATCTGTCTCAAAGCCCGCGGGTCTTTCAATAAAGCCCTGCATAATTACCGGCATACAGGCCAAAGCTTTGCTTCCAAGTACCTCCGGACGTACGGGCACTTCTCTCCAACCAAGGAACTTAAGTCCCTCCTTGCCCACTATCACTTCGAACATCTTCTTGGCTCTGGCACACTTAAGCTCATTATCAGGCATAAAGAACATACCTACTCCATATGATCTGGCAGCCCCAAGCTTGATGCCAAGCTTCTCGCATTCTGCTTTGAAAAGTTTGTGAGGGATCTGTGTGAGGATGCCCACACCGTCACCGGTCTCACCGGCTGCATCCTTGCCTGCTCTGTGTTCGAGATTTTCCACTATCTTAAGCGCATCATCCACTATACCGTGTGCTGCTCTTCCCTCTATGTCTATCACTGCTCCGATACCGCAATTATCATGTTCAAACTGCGGATCATACAGAGTATTAATCTCTTTTCTCATCTTCTCTCCTCCAAAAGCACTACTTACTTCTGTTATATAAAGCTGCCTTTATAAGTCCCGCAAATAAAGGATGCGGCTCATCAGGCCTTGATTTGAATTCAGGATGCGCCTGGGTTCCTATGAAATACGGATGATCCTTAAGCTCTATCATCTCCACGATCCTGCCGTCAGGCGACATTCCGGATAATACCATTCCCTTATCCGTAAATACCTGTCTGTAGTCGTTGTTGACCTCATATCTGTGCCTGTGTCTTTCAGATATCTCTTTCCTGCCGTAGAGTTCATACGCCTTGGATTCCTTATCAAGTACACACGGATATGCACCGAGTCTTAACGTTCCACCTATATCAGTCACACCTTGCTGATCCGGCATGAGCGCGATCACTGGATCAGGTGTATCCGGATCAAGTTCTATGCTGTTGGCCTTCTTAAGTCCGACTACATTTCTTGCATATTCCACTATCGCAAGCTGCATTCCGAGGCATATGCCAAGGAATGGTATCTTATGTATCCTTGCAAAAGAAACAGCAACTATCTTACCTTCTGTTCCCCTTGTACCGAAACCTCCGGGAACCAGTATTCCGTCCACGTCTCCCAGGATCTCATCTGCATTACTCTCTGTCAGTTCTTCCGAGTCTACCCACTTGATATCCACTTCGGCTCTCGATGCTATCCCTCCGTGGCGAATTGCCTCGGCCACGCTTAGGTAGGCATCATGCAAGGCAACGTATTTACCTACTATTGCGATGCGGACCTTAAACATGGGATCAGCGAAGTCTTCCGTTATGCTTATCCATTTGGTAAGATCAGGCTTTGGACAATCGATATGCAGACATTCACATACGGCTTCGGCCAGGTGCTCACCTTCGAGCATCAAAGGGACCGCGTACAGACTGTCTGCATCGAGGTTTTGTAATACATGTTCTTTTTTTACGTTACAGAAGAGAGCGATCTTGGCTCTCATATCATCGTCTACCGGATAATCGGAGCGACATACCAGGATGTCCGGCCACAGTCCCATGCTCTGCAGGGTCTTGACCGATGCCTGTGTGGGCTTGGTCTTCATCTCGCCTGAAGCCTTCAGATAAGGGATGAGCGTCACCTGTATGAGTATCGCATTCTCTCTTCCGACTTCTGCCTGAAACTGTCTGACTGCTTCTAAGAATGGCTGGCTCTCTATATCACCCACCGTTCCGCCTATCTCTATTATCGAGATAGTCTTCTCATCAGGAGATTTCTCTTTATAGAACCTTGACTTTATCTCATTGGTTATGTGCGGTATTACCTGAACCGTTCCACCGCCGTAGTCTCCGTGTCTCTCTTTATTAAGTACCGACCAGTATATCTTGCCGGTCGTCACATTACTGTTATGATCAAGACTCTCACCTACAAATCTCTCATAGTGTCCGAGATCAAGATCCGTCTCCGTTCCGTCATCGGTGACATAGACCTCACCGTGCTGAATCGGGTTCATCGTTCCCGGATCCATGTTGATATATGGATCCATCTTCTGCATGGTGATGTGATACCCTCTTGCTTTTAATAGTCTTCCCAGCGAAGCTGCCGTGATTCCTTTTCCCAGTCCTGATACCACTCCGCCCGTTACAAATACATATTTAACCATTCATCTGCCCTCTTTTACTCTCAATATATGCAACAGTTCTTATTACGTCCTTATACACCAGATGCTCCGTAGTTGGACAGAACCCTGGCTGAAGGATCATTTACGTTACATCCTTCCCATTCCTTATTGGGCATCCAGAAATCCACTATCATCTCTGCCTGTCCCGGATAGAACTTTTCAAACAGTTCTCTGTATAAAAGCGATTCTTTGGTAAATGGTCTTGCATGTGTGTATTTCATACGAAGAGTCTCATATTCTCCTTCGGTATACTTTTCCTCCGCATATGCCTTTAAGTAATCAACCATCGAATGTCCTACGGCATCGGAGAATGCAGCCTTCTCTCTCATGAGGATATCTTCGGGAAGATAATCTCCTTCGAATGCATGGCGCAGCAGATACTTGCCCTTGCCGTATACGTTCATCTTCTTGGCCGGATCTATACTCATGACATAATCCACAAAGTCAAGATCTCCAAAAGGGACTCTTGCTTCCAGTGAGTTTACCGAAATACATCTGTCAGCTCTAAGCACATCATACATATACAGTTCTCTGATCCTCTTGGCTGCCTCTTTCTGGAATTCATCCGCACTCGGCGCAAAATCCGTATATTTGTATCCGAACAGTTCGTCCGATATCTCCCCCGTCATCAAGACTCTTATATCTGTCTGTTCATGAATGGCCTTGCATACAAGATACATTCCTATGCTCGCCCTTATCGTTGTAATATCAAATGTGCCAAGCAGATGTACCACATCGGGAAGAGCCTTAATCACATCGTCTGCGGTAATGATCACTTCTGTATGATCAGCACCGAGATAATCAGCTACCTGTTTTGCATACTTAAGGTCAATGGCATCTGTGCTCATACCTATTGCAAATGTCCTTATGGGATGTTTAAGCGCCTTGGCCGAAATAGCACATACAAGTGAGCTGTCCAAGCCTCCGCTTAATAGAAATCCCAAAGGAGCATCCGCATCAAGTCTCTTAAGCACGCCCGCTTCAAGCTTGTCATGGATGTTCTTACATATAGTCTCAACATCATCATGAACATAAGATGACACATCTGTCATATCTCTGTAGCATACAAACTTGCCGTCCGAATAATAATGTCCGGGAGGGAATGGCATTATCTTATCAGTGAGTCCGACAAGGTTCTTGGCTTCCGATGCAAATAAAATCTCTCCGTCCGTGGCTGTATATCCATAAAAGAGAGGCCTTATACCTATCGGATCTCTCGCCGCTACAAGGCTTCCTTTTTTGGCATCATATATTATGCAGGCATACTCGGCATCAAGTTCCTTAAACATCTCGACACCTTTTTCTTCATATAAAGGAAGGAGTATCTCACAGTCAGAATCACTCGCAAAAGTATATCCGTCCGCGATCAGCCTGTCCTTTATGGGTCTGAAACCATATATCTCTCCGTTGCACACAAGCATATTATTATTGAGGTTAAAAGGCTGCATCCCTTCCGGAGTAAGACCCATGATAGAGAGTCTCTCAAATCCCATGATCCCGCCGTCAAATGTGCTGATACGCTGATCATCCGGTCCTCTCGATATCGTGGCATCAAAATGCTCCTTAAATGTCTTTTCATCCAAAGTCTTGCCTTGATAACCCATTATTGAACACATAACTTTAATCTCCTTTATCTGCCTGGCGTCTCTTGATCACGCTTTTTTTCATAAAATATAAGTTTTTTTGTAAAAAAAGAGACAAGAGCCCCGTAATAAAACGACGCTCTTGCCATTCATCTGTATTATTGTATACAAAAATACAAAGCGTGTCAAGAAAATATTTTCATTTTGTTTTGGCTCCGGAAAAGTGCTTACATTCGCCTATTAGAGGCAGTTTTTATATATCTGCACAACATCTTCTTTCGAAAGCTTTACATATGCCCTTGTAGAAAGTCCGCTTGTTCTGACAGCCTCTTTCGCCATCAGTTCAAATCTGAAATCATCTATACCTATCTCCGACAGAGTCTTCGGCAAACCAAGTTCTTCAAAAAAGCGTTCTGTCCTGTCGATCCCCACATTTGCCGCGGTATAGTCATCCTCTCCTTCTATGCCCCACACGTTTTTGGCATACATGGCAAATCTCTTAACCGTACTGTCATTAAGCACATATCTCATCCAGGCAGGTGTGAGGATCGCAAGACCCACACCGTGAGTGATATCATAGAATGCCGAAAGTTCATGCTCTATCGGATGAACCGACCATGCACCGCCCTTTCCGAACGTAAAAAGATGATTAAGCGCTATGGAACTGGTCCACATGAGATTTGATCTTGCCTCATAATTCTCAGGTTCCTTCATGGCTATCGGCCCGTATTTAAAACAGGTCTTAAGAGCCGCTTCACTGAGTCTGTCAGTAATATAAGAACCGTCATTGGGTTGGAAGTACTGTTCAAAAATATGAGAGATTATGTCCGCTGTTCCCGCGGCCGTCTGCATGGGCGGCAGCGTATACAGATAGGTCGGATCGCATACCGAAAGCTTCGGATATAAAAGCGGATGATTGATCTCAAGTTT
>JAILKC010000056.1 GCA_024694055.1 Lachnospiraceae bacterium
ATACTGACACTTTTGTCACTTGTACTGTATTTGGGTGGAGGCTATATACTGAAGACGGCAGTCAGAGCTGAAGATAATGAGCATCAGGAGATTCTTACAGTGCCCATACAGCAGCTTGCAAGAACTTATACATATTCGAAAGATGTGTTTACAGAAGAAGAACTGGAAGCGCTTCAAAACTATCTTTCGGAAGAATACCTCGTGACATATAATGCCAGAATAAGTGATATATTAAAGAGCGGTTTTAATAATCAGGCATATGCAAGAGACAGTGCGACATTTTGGAAACTATGGAAAGATATAGGTGTCAAAAAGCCTCTTATATATCTTAATGCATGGTTTGGAACATCGTATGGATATTGGTATCCTGATGCGATCAACAACGTATACGCGGGCAATCAGATGTATACATTCAGATATACGGACAGTTCGTATTTTGGATTTGAGACCGAACCACCCGGTGTAAGGCAAAGCAGATTCCCGCTTCTTGAGAGATTTTATGAGAATTTAAGTCTGCAGCTTTTTCAGCAAAAACTGCCTGTTATAAGTCAACTTTTTGCTCCCGGGTTTGTGTGGTGGCTGTGTGCCTTTGTGCTAATGTGCGTACTTGATGGGGGGATTAAAAGCGCACGAAATGCGCTTAGTTTGCTGCCGACGGTTATTGTGTGGCTTACGGTGCTGCTCGGACCTACGGTTCTTGTACGGTATGTCTTAATTTTGTGGTTCATTATACCGATATATTCTATGATACTATGTCAAGATCGATAATACAGTCGATTTTGGAGGCCTTTATTGAATAAAAAAAGAGAGATTAAAAGAATAGCCTTTTATATAGGTGACCTGGGCAAAGGCGGAGCGGAGCATGTGATCCGCAATCTTGCCGAATTCTATCATTCCATCGGCGTTGAGACATATATGGTAACAAAGCTTAAGGATGACGATGAGTATGAGTTAAGCGAGGGGATAGAGAGGATAATAGCGGATATCACTCCCGAAGAAGAGAAGGGAAGAATTTATAATCTTTATGCCAGGATACACAAGCTTAGAAAGATATGGAAGAAGATCAGACCGGATATCATAGTTTCTTTTATTCGCAAGAATAATCTCATGGCACTTGCCAGTGCAAGCGGCCTTGGAATTCCTGTGGTGGTCAGTGTTCGCAGCGCACCTGAGAGGGAGTTTGGAAGTGACAGAATAAGACGCCTGTCTTTTTTCATGTTCAGGAAAGCTGCCGGAATCGTAGTCCTTACCGAAGAAGCGAAGAAGTATTTCCCCGATTATCTTCAGAAGAAAACCGTTGTTATGCTCAATGCCATTGACAGGAAATTCGTGGATGTGCTTGAGGGCAAAAAGGCATGGTATGGTATCGACGGTGTTATGAATGAGGAGAGTCCTATCACTTCATTCATGTATTCGAAGCGCAGACATGAGATCATTACAGTCGGAAGGATCGATGACAATAAGAATCAACGGATGTTGGTGGATGCTTTTGCGATGATAGCGAACAGGCATCCTGACTGGACACTTCATCTGTATGGTGACGGTGAAGGCAGGATGGATCTTGTGGAGCATGTGATCGCGCTTGATAATAAGAATCCGGAGAACAAGGTTGCTTACGGAAAAAGAGATGAGAATGACAACTATGTCAATATCTCGGACAGGATCATGTTCCATGGCGTAACAGATAATACGGCCAATATAATGGCTGGAAGAAGCATATTTGTACTTCCATCCAAGCAGGAAGGTATGCCGAATGCTCTGATCGAAGCCATGGTCATGGGGATGGCCTGCATAAGTACGGACTGTCCTTGTGGCGGACCGGCAGATCTTATCAAAGATGGGCTGAATGGTTTGCTTGTACCTGTCGATGATACCGAGAAACTTGCGGATGAACTTGATATGCTCATGGATGATGAGACACTTAGGAAGATGTTAGGAACACATGCATCGTTGCTTATAGACAGGGTTCATCCTGAAAAAGTCTGCGAAGAGTGGAGAGAATACCTTGAAAAAATCAGGTGTGAATATTGATATAAGGCCGTCACTCGGCGAAATGATATACGCTTTTGCATTTGCACTTATGACAGTGTTCAGCAGACATACCGTGTACAGCGATGACGTGGCAAGCAGTATACTTACTACGTACGTCAGATCTTTCACGATCACGGATGTGCCGGCTTTTTTGCTGACGGCGATAATTATATATATATGTCTTAAACTGGTGAAGTATGTGCTTGGATTGACCCAAGGGAAAATGATATCTACTGAGGGGCCTTCGGATCACACAGTCACCAAAGGGATCCTATGCTTTTTCAGTGTCTTTTTTATCATTATGATCTGTTATATCCCATACATTATGAGCTATTGGCCGGGTGGAATATATAATGACACAAGTGACAGTATAGATATAGCACTTGGAAGATCGGCCTGGAGCAATCAAAATACCGTGTTGTATGCTTTATTCTGGAAGGCTGTATTTGCCATAGGCTCGATTGCGGGACAGGGAGATTACGGCGGACTTAAGCTTATGACCGTTCTTCAACCCATGGCCATTGCCGTGACAGCGGCTACATTCATAACATGGCTTAGAGGACGGGGTGTACGAAAATGGATGACAGTTCTGCTGACTGCCATAGTAGCACTGTGTCCGGTATTCCCATATTATGGAGTGAGTCTTTGGAAAGAAACATGGTTTGGCATCGCACTTTTTGTATACACATGGGTGTGGTATGTGATATCTGAAAGTTTTTGTGGCGATTTAAGCGCAGACACCGTGGCAGATGAGTCTACGCAGCGGCATAGAGCATCTTTCGTGCCTGTTAGTATGAGATTAACTCTGGTCTATATATTCTCAACTCTATGGATCATATTCAGTCGAAATAACGGATTATATGTCGTTCTGTTTACCATGACGGTTGGTTCGATTGTTCTGTATGGACATATGAAGCGTTCCGGCGATATCGAATTGACACGGCTTAAATGCCTGACATTGGTTAACATAACTGCGATCGTGTTATCTCTTGTGATCCAGCATCCCATATATAATGCAGCAGGGATAAAGGAAAGCGCACCTGTAGAAAAATTCGGTATCCCGCTTCAACAGGTGGCATATATTATAAGTTCCAATGCCGTAGCCTCGTATGATGCGGAAATTGATGCAGAAATGGCGGGTTCGGATCAATCAGAGAATCACACATTTGATGATCTGACCGAACTTGGCTTGACAGAGGCTCAGGCTGAGGTCATGAAATCAATATTACCGGCACAGTCATGGATACTTGCATATAATCCCGTAGTTGTGGATTCTATTAAGTATAATGATTATTTCAACAGGGAATATTTTGATGAGCATACCGGAGATTTTATAAAGGCGTATACAGGCATAGTGCTTAATAATCCGGGACTTGCTATTAAAGGATATTTGGTATCCACAATGGGTTTCTGGGATGCTTATAAATCAAGCTCAAGCGCCTATATATGCACGGAACATACGGTACAGGCCGAGTATTTCATGAGTGATTACTTTAACTTAAAGACCGGCATGACATTATCTGATATAGTCGGACCAAGGTGGTATATAAGCGGAGGTGCACTTGTATGGATCATGCTCGGACTGTTTGTGGTGAGCATATCAATCTCGAAAGAGAAAAAGTGTAATGCAGATCGGAAGGGAGCCGGGATCCATCCCGATGAGAGGTCTGCTTCTATTAAAGCTGCATCAGTACTCCCGTTTTTGCCCGGTATAGGCCTATGGCTTACACTGATGATCGCTACACCATTGTCTTTCTCGTTCAGATATGTATTCGGCCTCCTGCTTTGCATACCGATATTTCTATGCACGATAGTTAACATAAAGTACTGCGACATACAGAGGAAATAGTAAGCAAACTAAAGGAGACCGTGCATAAGCATAGTCTCCTTTTCTGAATATGTCCACAAACTACAATCAACCTCTTGCAAAAGCTATGATTTGATCCTTGGTGATGGCACCGATCGATTTGTTCGCTACTTCACCGTTTTTAAAAAGCAAGAGAGTGGGGATCTGCATCACTTTATATCTTGCAGCGAGAGTCTCCTCGTCATCTACGTTGACTTTTGCAACTGTCACATCATCCATCTCTTCAGCTGCTTCATCGACTCTTGGGGATAAGATCTTGCAGGGGCCGCACCATTCTGCCCAGAAATCCACCAATACAGGCTTTGTGCTTTCTGCTATCAATTTATCAAATGCTTCCGTTGATCCAATGCTTATTACTGCCATATTTGACCTCCTCTGTATATGAATCAGTTGTTTGGCTTCTAATTTGATTATACATAATCTTCTGCACTTTTCATCATTGAAAATGTACTTTTTGACATACAATCAAACAGATGGCAATATTTTCTTACTTGGATTATAATATAAAAGATTAAGCAAGATGCAGAAAGGCAATAGGATATGAAACGTATATATTTATCTTCTCCTACCATACACGGAGATGAGCAGAGATTTGTGCAGGAAGCATTTGATACCAACTGGGTGGCACCATTAGGACCTAATGTGACATCCTTTGAACAGGAGATGTGTGCATATGCAGGCTGTTCACACGCGGCTGCTCTTTCATCTGGAACGGCTGCTATTCATCTGGCAATGAAGTGCCTTGAGGTCAAAGAAGGAGATATTGTGTTTTCATCGGATCTGACATTTTCGGCGACCTGCAATCCAATAACTTATGAGAATGGAACGCCGGTATTTATCGATTCTGAGCGCGATACATGGAACATGGATCCTGAGGCACTAAAGAGGGCATATGAGAAGTATCCCAATCCCAAGGCTATCATCATAGCTCATCTTTATGGTACACCCGGTAAGATTGATGAGATAATGGCTATTGCAAGGGAACATGGGACACCGGTTGTTGAGGATGCTGCCGAGGCATTGAGTTCGACATATAAGGGCGCAAAATGTGGAACCTTTGGTGATATAGGTATCTACTCGTTTAACGGCAATAAGATAATCACCACTTCCGGCGGTGGAATGATGGTGTCAGAGAACAAGGAATACACGGATCTTGCTGTGTTCATTTCTACACAGGCTAGAGATCAGGCCAGATATTATCAACACAGCCAGATTGGAAATAATTACAGAATGTCCAATATTGTTGCAGGTATAGGCCGCGGACAGTTGTTGCATCTTGAGGAACATAAGGCTATTAAGAAAAAAATATACGAGACTTACAGAGAGGCTTTTGCGGATATACCGCAGATCAAGCTTAATCCCCTCAATCCGGACGGAGACGCCAATTGTTGGCTCACATGCATGACCATAGATCCTGATTGCAAGGTTACTCCCAATGATGTGATGGATGCTTTGGCAGAGAAGAATATAGAATCCCGTCCCATCTGGAAGCCTATGCATCTGCAGCCTGTATATGCCGAGAGTGATTTCTTTACGACAGACGGGTTACAGCCTAATACAGCTCCTCAAAAAGGCGATAATGGCGATGATTGGGATAAGAGCATAGGAGGAGACATATTCAGACATGGTATGTGTCTTCCGTCTGATATCAAGAATACAGACGAAGATATGGAGATCATTACAGATACAGTTAAGAGTTTGTTTAAGTGAACAGAAATATAGGTACACAGAATAAAAAGAATCTATTGAAAAGCAGGAGAGGCATATGTATATGCATCTTCTGCTTTTTATCTGTATTTTTCTTTGCCATGCTGATCGTATACGGAACACCTGTATATAATGACTCCAAGCAATACATGGATATGCACGTACACAGAGAACCTGTATATCCGTTGTTTTTATGGTTGACAAGGTTGATGGCCGGAGAACATTCTCTTTTGCTTGCTGGCATCATGCAGTGTATTCTTGCAATATATGCTTCTTACAGATTCATTACATATATCCTTGACAATTTTTATCCCAGCAAAGTGATCACTTTTAGGAGCGGACTAATCGCAGGACTGCTTACGCTTATCGTGATCATTCCATATATAATCACTCCACTAATGTCTTCGACACATGTGATGCTGGCTACGGGAATACTTAGTGAATCACTTTCAATGCCGTTTTTTTTACTTTTCTTTATTTACTCCCATAAAATGCTTGTTAAACGAGATGATGGCGGTCATGTTATGGTGCGATATATTGTGGCAGCATGGTCTCTTGCATTTGTTCTCTCTCTTACAAGAAGTCAGATGATAGTTACGCTTATTGCGTGGGCTATTCTATCCACGATTTCATTTATCACATCTTTTGTTGGTATGAAGTATGGATATGGAGATTCATCGAAGGGAGTTATAAAGAGAAAAATCGGTGCTTTTATAAGTGGCATCGCAGCTATATTATTGGTTCTTTTAATATCCATTCCGGTAAGGACTGCAGTCATTAAGTTCTATAACCATATATTCAACGAAAGATACGTAGACAATGTATATTCAAATGTCACAATGCTGTCCAACATTTTTTATG
>JAILKC010000060.1 GCA_024694055.1 Lachnospiraceae bacterium
GCCGATCACGGCCATGTCTAATGCCGACATGCATATTCCCCAACCTGCAGTAACCGTGCCCTGAGGGTCACAGTACCACTCATATTTCCTGGGATTCTTATTCATAAAGAAATCAAACTGATCTTCTTTGGAACTGTCCCCGTGAATAATCCTCTTCGGAAGTCCTAACGGCTCAAAAAGATTCTTATTCGCAAAATCAATGCACTTTTCTCCCGTTGCTCTTTCTATTATTCCCACGAGGATCTGAATGCCCAGGGTCGCATATCTGAATTCACCCGTGATCCCGCCTCGTCCTCCAAGATAATCAAGTGTAGTGATCGTCCAATCGTTAGAGGTACATACCTTTTTCCAAGGCTCTGACTTGCCCTTATATGGGGCTGTCATTGTAAGCAGATGCCTGACCGTAACATCATAGATGGTCTTTTCACCACGCTTTACGGAGTAATCGGGAAAAGAGTCCATCACTTTCTGATCGATACTCTTTATGTATCCATTATCCAGTGCGATTCCTGCTAACAGTGCGACCACTCCCTTGGTCACGGAGTTAACATTCACTGCATCTTCGGTCTTAAACCCATGCCAACAGTCATCATAGACAGACTTGCCGTCCCTAATAGCATATATCTGACATATATTTGCCTCATTGCCCTTGCTGTTTTCAATGTACTTATGAAGTTGTTCTTTGTTCAAAATAATAGCCTCCTCTTAGGTAAGATTTGGACGTCCTAAGAAAAGGCTAATTGAATTAAAAATTCTTTTCAAGTATTTTTTTCAACAAAATTAATTGTTATCTTTTCTGATATACTTATCCAGAGCTTCCTGCATTTTTGAATTCTCAGTCCGCTCTCTCAATCTCGTTACCAGCGCACTGATGATTATACTGATCACATACGATATTATAAATCCTATCCAGGCAGTCATATCATCCAAAGGGAACCACTTAAAAGCAATGATCATGATTACCATAACGACCATTACCGCCAAAAACAGGAGAACGTTTCTGATTATCATCGACATATTCACGATCCATCTGTCCGTAAGGAACACAATCTGTGCAAGCGTGATCATTACCGCCAACAAAAGGAGTTCACAGAGTATCGGTGTAGATAATCCGGCTTTTCCCATTACAAAAAGTGATGAATAACCTTTTGCTACATCTCCTATTACGATACTGAACACTATAAAGATCAGTACGATTATCCCATACGTGGCAAATATCTGACTTATATAGTTAAATATAGTTTTCTTTTCTTCCATCATTTAAGCCCCAGCTTTCTTCGAAGTTCATCAGAATACAGACGTGATACGACTATCTGTTCATCATTTTTTAACGTGATCCTGATCTTCCTGTTTATGTCGGATTTTAAACTCTTGATCATCCTGATATTCACAATGCTCTGCTTACTGATCCTAAAGAAATCACGTTCAAGAAGTTCCTGTTCTATCTCATACAGCTTAAGATCCGATTCATAAGTGTCTTTTGCTGTATAGATAAAAGTCTTTCTGTCCACAGCTTCTATGTACAATATTTTTTCCACATCCAAAAGATATGTTTCATCATTTTTGCGCACACCGATCTGCATGTTCACCATGCGCATCATGGCGACAAGTCTTTCAACATCAGAATCAAGCTTATTTGCTCGGATCGTGACTTCCGTATCCGGATATTTTTCATCGATATCAATTTCGATCTTCATTTATTCCAATCCTTTTTTCTTAAATTCGATAAAGAATAAGCTCACCATCAGCACTGAATTAATAACCAGGATCCAGATGTTGTCTGCCTTTAAAGTACTGAATGTCATATCATCCATGATACATTTTAACTGCTGTGTATAAAAGAATCTGGCAACTTTTTCTATGCTTTCGTTAAACATGGCTAACATCGGAGCAAATGCAAAGACGATCATCGCCGGCATAACAGTGGATGTAGCCGCCATCTGGTTCTTTGAAAATATACCTATACATGCTCCCGCAATAATCGAAATAACAAAACCGATTGCCATGATCAGCATATAGCACGGTATGTCTTCTTTCTTTATGCCTGTTGCGATCACTCCGGCTCCGATCATGCATATAAGCCATACATATAGACCGATCCCGAGCAGATATTGCCACGGCTTAACATTTGCCATTGTCAGCACTCTTAAGGTGTTCTTTTCCTTTTCTTCGGATATGATCGATGCTACCGATGTCAAAGGTGCCATGCCTATATACATAACCGAAAATAACTTTGTGAAAAACAGCTCCGGCATACCATCTATATTGATGGCATTTTCCATGATAAGTGTCATGACCGGAAAAAGAATAAACTGTATCAAAACCGTCTTATTCTTAAATGTATCCTTTATTTGCTTCTTTATAATTATCAGACTGTTACGCATTTATTCATCCTCCTCAAGTTTTCTTCCTGTAAGTTCCAAAAAGACCGTTTCCAAGGTCGGCTCCGACGAATGGATCGTCTCAATACACCCATCTGCCAAAAGACGGGATACTCTCTCGGCAGATCCGCTTTCGTGTGGTATTACAACGTCTTCACCGGATGATAAATGCAATTGTATTGTTTTCTGATGATTATATTTTCTGCATATTTCCTCAGGTGCCCCATTTTCAACGATCACACCTTCATTGAGAAGCGCAACCCTGTCACAGAGTTTATAGGCCTCTTCCATATTATGAGTGGTTAAGAAAACTGTGCAGCCCTCTTTTTTCTTCTCCAGTATGATCTTATGGATCTGCCTCATTGTCTGCGGATCAAGTCCGCTTGTCGGCTCATCCAAAAAGATCAGCTTCGGCGAATGCATGAACAATCTCGCAAGAGCAAGTCTTGCTCTCATGCCTTTGGAAAGAGTCGATGCCGCTTTGTTGCCCGCATCACCTAATCCGACTTTTTCAAGAGTCCTTTTTATTTTTCCCGTAGGAACTCCGTAAATATCGGCGAAAACCTTCAGATTATCAATGCAGGATAATCTTTCATATACCCCGAACTGATCCATCATGATGCCGATGTTCTTTTTATCCTCTCCCGACAATGAAAAAACATCTTTATCAAAGACAGATACCGACCCCTTATCAAATGTAAGCTGCCCGGTCAGTATCTTGATGAGCGTGGTCTTGCCTGCTCCGGATGGACCTAAAAGCCCGAATATTTCTCCGTCGCTTATATCAAACCCTATTCCCGACAGAACCGTCTTTCCTGAAAAACTTTTGTAAACATCATTACAGCGTATCATTTTCGACCTCCTTTGTTTATCTTAGGCACAAGATAACAAGGAAATCGGGAATGTTCAATGGGCCGCAACGTAAGATGCCATATATACTACATAAGATGCACTAATATGTGCCAATGGCAAAATCTTTTGTTACTTTTTCTTTTTTATATCGTATAATATAGTAAACACACAAACATCCCTTAATAGCAGAGGAGATATTTATGGATAAAGATCATATTATTGAAGGAAGCCTGTCTGACGACGATCTTAATGATGTATCGGGAGGAGCAAGAAGAATAGTGTCTGCCAAGAAATTATCAAATAAACAGCCAGCTTCATCTGCCAAAGTTCCGAACCCAAGTCCGGTTCCTGCCGTACTGCCACCTACGCAAAAAGCATAAGGATCCTAATTACTCATGTAGGACTTCTACCACCACAACAGATATATTATATGGATCATAACCAGAAATAAAAAGATAGCTCCGTTAAATACGGCTATCTTTTTATATTTGTATTTATTGGCAAGCCCTATCGCGATTACTGAATAAACCAGACATATTGCTATATATCTGAAGTCGCTGCTGCATGTATACGGATATACCAGAACAAATACCACAAAAGAAAAAATGATCGCGATATATCCTGTCATAATAAAAATCCGGTCCTCAAAAGCAGTCCTCTTATCAAAGCATACTTTTATGAGCATAATAAGTACATCTGCTGCAAGAATTATGCCAAGTATGAATGTGATCTGACACAAAAGCAGCAGTGGAGCCTCAATATCCACCGGGTATTCTTCCGCATATACTGCCGTATGAAACATTATAGCCCAGGTATTGCAGCAAGCCGATGCACGTAACGGATGAAAAGGAAAATCAAAATGCCATTGAGATAATCCGGGAATACCTATTCTCTCCCACAGAGAATAATCACCTGTATACATGGGAGAATCGGTTCCCGGGGACAATGCTGCCGGAAATTTCCCGAATCTTATCAGATTACGAATGATCCATGACAGGCCTATGGGCATGGCCAGGATCGCAAATATAATATAGTTTCTTACCCAAAGAAGAATATCAGATTTATTTTTAGTTTTACATATCTGAATAAAATGGATCAGAAAAACCAACCCGACCGGGGCTGCCATGACAACTGCATTTAGTTTGGTAAGCATGCCAAACCCTATGCCAAGTGCCAAAAGTACAAGCGTCTTTACCGTCTTTTCTCTGATATATGACAATGTCAGTAAGATAACTATCGCCATAAACATAACTGTCAGCATGTCA
The DNA here is from genome assembly GCA_024694055.1 of Lachnospiraceae bacterium. Lineage (GTDB taxonomy): Bacteria > Bacillota > Clostridia > Lachnospirales > Lachnospiraceae > Colinaster. The sequence goes on from JAILKC010000060.1 coordinate 4,499, forward strand.
TTGTTGACAGAACCCGACATGATGATCGTTGCAGGATGAAAAGCAATAAAGGCAAGTGCAATGATCCTGTTTCTGCCTCTGATATCGAGAACACTTAGGATCTGATAGCATATAATGATCAGCAGGCAGGAATAAAAAAGTGTGGGAATCTGCATATTCTCAAATGCACATTCCTCACTTACTCCAAGCATTACATTGATCTTGATCCATATAGCTTCAATAATATAATGTAAAGGCGGGTGATAGTATCCAAAGATGGAATATGGATCTATCTGTGGAATTTTCCCGAACTTATATATATACTCCGCATAACCGATATGTCCCGGATTAACAAAATCCGTAGCTGCACCCGTATAGGCTCCCGCATCATGCTGTCGCTCATACAGACCCGATATGAGTACATAAGCACTTCTGATCACTGAGCTCACGACAAAGATAAATTCTGCTCCGGTATCCTCATTTAATTTGTGTTTTAACGTAAGAATAATAAGGCTTGCAATTAGCAATACAAAAGTTACAGCAAGGATTTTCCATTTGTACCGGTGATACAATGACAAAAAATCCGCATATTGCAATATTGCCGTGATCACAGAAGTGACCACGGCAGTAATAAATCCATATAATACTACTTTTTTTTCATCTGTTCTGGAAAACATGATCTCCTACCGTAATATATCTTATTCATTACGGAAAATATGATCCTTTACCGGATTAAGAGCGCTTATAAGGATCGATCCTATAATCACACAGGAAAGCACTTCTCCCGCTCCTACGGTAAGCATCTGCATGGGTATACCACCCGGTATCTTATATGCGTAAGTAAGTACAAACGGAATGATGATCGCATTGGATACTACCGGAGGAATCGTAACGAGTATCTTGTTCTTTCTAAGATACCATGAGCCTATCGCTCCAAGCAGCGTAGCCAATGTTCCGAATATAACATCCGGAAGCATACAGCCTGTTACTATATTGGCTATAAGACATCCTATCGCAAGTCCCGGGATCGCTGCCGGTGTAAAGAACGGCAATACGGTCAAAGCCTCTGAAAATCTCACCTGTATCATTCCGCTGGCAAGATCAAATCCTGCTGCAATGGCAGTCAAAACAACATATATCGCTGCTATCACTGCTGCCTGTGTAATAAATAGTACTTTTTTGTTACGCATGTGCACCTTCCCTAAACTCAATCGAAGAAACTGATGGTCTCGTGCATCTCCTTTGCAAGTTGACTGAGTTTAGTAGCGTCTGCACTTATAAGACTGAATGTAGCTGCCAGTTCTTCCATAGTAGCATTTGTCTGCTGCGTTGTGGCAGCATTCTCTTCCGATATGGCGGAGAGATCTTCTATCATACTTCCAAGTTCTTCCTTGGCTATTCTTAACTTATCGATTCTGACAGTGATCTCATCAGAAGAAGAAACCACATTGTCAATATTATCTGACATCTTCTGCATATCAGACTTGGTAGCATTAAGCTGTTTGCCCTGCTCTTCCACATTCTCAGAGAGAACTTTCATAACATCTACCGACTCGTTGGCATCCTTAATGAGCTGAGATACTATCTCATTGATCTTGTCTGCACTTGCTTTACTCTGCTCTGCCAGATCACTGATCTCACCTGCAACAACCGCAAATCCTCTTCCGGCTTCTCCAGCCCTTGCAGCTTCTATTGAAGCATTAAGAGATAAGAGATTGGTCTGTGAAGCTATGCTGTTGATGGCATCCGTAAATTCACTGATGGCATTGGCGGATTTATTGGTGCTCTCTATCGTAGAGGCAATCGTACCAACTGATTCAGATACCTTATCGGAGAATACTATGAGATTGTTCAAAGTCTGCATCGTCTCACCACATGAATTTCTCATCTCGCTTGATGCATCATTCAGGCTTCCGACACTTTCTTCTATGGCTTCCACACTCATACCGATGGTCTCGTTATTACCCATAGCAACCTGTATGCTGTCAGCCTGAGATACTGCTCCTTTTGAGATATCGTCCATAGCCGTCGTGATCTGTGAAGATGCCTGATTGGCCTGAGCACTTGTAGATGAAAGTTCTTCACTGTCTTTATTAAGTTCACCGGCCATGATCTTGATCTTACCGATGATAGTGCCTATCTCGTCCAATAACTGCTTGGTACTGTTACCGATAACGCCAAGTTCATCTCCTCTTGAAAGAACCTGATCATCCACCGTAGCCTCAAGCTTTCCTTCTGCGAGCAACGATAATGATTCTGATACACCCTGCATCTGTCTGGAAAGGATTCTGTTAAGTATCATTCCGAGTATGAAGATTATCAATACCGAAATAACCGCAACCAAGACGCACAATGTAACTGCTTTATTGACTCCCTTACGAACATCTGCTGCCAAACGTCCCGTAAAGCACATACCGGCTATCGATCCGTCAGAATTCTTTAATGCTATATAATAACCGTAATATTCTTTGCCTTCTATAATCAGATTGGTTCCGAGATAATCCCGTCCACCTTTGAGTGTGGCATCGATCACGGCATCCGAAGCCTTGGTACCAACCAATCTGCCGGAACCGTCATTCTTAACTATAGTCGTGATAACTCGTGTATCACCGTAGAAAAGTGTATACTCAAGTCCGGTCGCCTTCTTGAGCTCATCCATCTGCTTCTCATACTCACCCTGTACAACATCGGGGCCCTTCATAAGACCTTCGTCAGAAAGGGACCAATCTCCGTCATATTCATACGAAAGCTGACTCTGCAGATGCTCTGCTGCATCCTTAAGTACTTCCTTGATCATCGACTCATATGTAGACTTAAGCTGTGCCCTGCATATCAGAACAATGACAAGAGCTGTTACTGCTACCGAAGCCAACGAAATAATGACCAGTTTAAGAATAAGACCTAATGATTTATTCTTCTTCTCCATAATTCTCACCTTCCTTGCTCATAAAAATATATTGCTCAAATTCCAGATTATGAACAATACTATATTATCAAAGAAAGTGTAATATGTGTGTAATAAATCACATATTTTTTCTTATTCATTTTTGCGCTTCTTATAAAAAAATAATGTCGCCCTTTGCGTTATCTCATGCAGTATGATTCCGCAGATAGCTATAACAGTAACAAGCCCTGCAAACAACCCTATTCTTTTTACAAGCGTCAGAGAAAGCATATCGATACGGTCACATACCATATCTATTATCACATGGTGAACAAGGTATATTGCATAGGAGTATACTGCTATCCTGCCACAGATCCCGGAGATCTTCTCCAATGATCTTCTGTCCCCTGTAAATATATTCTCCGACACTTCCATAAGTATGGTAAAAGCTGCACAGCCCACAAGTGTGGTACGAATGCAGTTATTCCAGTCTGTCTGTGCAAGAGATGACACCATCAGTATCATCACCGATATGATAATACGTACATTCGCCGGAGACACAAGTCTTTTTTTTGTTTCCGATCCATTCTTTCGACACAGGATATCCGCATATTCCATTCCGAACAGCATCTCCGGAATACGTATGAATATGATACTGCTCTTGCCAAGCCATGGTATCAGATTAAAGAAAACAAAAACACTATACAGGATCATAACTATCATCCATGTAAGTACCTTGTTATATCTGTACAGATACCTTATAAACGGAAATATGAGATATAAAAGTATAATGGCTCCCAAGAACCACTCGCCTATAAGATAGAAATTCGGCAACACTCCCGAGAGGTATCCGTCCATACCGGTAACGGTAAGAAGCATATAACCTATCGGTGTTTCCGACGCCAGCATGTCCTTTGCTCTGAAAATGAAAAGTGTAAGATAAGCCACCCAAAACATTGGATATATGCTGAGGGCACGCTTTTTATAAAACTGAAGAACATTCAGTTCATCATAGTAATTATAGTAAAGTGACGCGCCTGAGATAATAAAAAAAAGTGATACTCCCAGATCCCCAAGAAACAGACCGAACGGATACTGACTAAGCAGCATGTAATCCTTCATATCATTTCCAAAATATACAAACGAATATCTTGCATTAAAATGACAAAGCAAGATGCAAAAAACTGCTATGCAACGTACAGCATCAAATGAGAATCTTCTATTCTTCTTCATTATAATTTCCAGTCGGAGCACATCTTTTGAATACCGTCCAATATGAATATACAAGAGCGATTGAAAGGAGCAATCCTCCTATTATATCCGTAAACCAATGCACCCCGCTTATCAGTCTTCCTACTACTGTCAAAACCGCGATCACTGCACACAATGACGCAAGTGTCAATTTCAACATTTCGTTCATGATCCTGTTCTTGAGCTGCATGATTGCGGTAAACATTACACATACTATAAGAATGGTATGCGAAGAAGGATATGATGCTTCAAGACCCTCGTCCGTGATGATCGGTCTGTAGTTGATGATCACTGCTTCAAACAATGCATAAAAAGCCATTACCACAACATAGAACCCTCCGAGAGCAAGTATGTCCCTGTCTATTCTTCTGATACTCTTTCTCTCTATCAGCTGCCTAAGTCCCAACAAACCAAAACATCCGCATGTAAAAATCGCACATATACCAAATAGCTGTGTGATCTTGTACCAGAATAGATGCTCACCTATAAGTTCATGTAAAAAACCATTGACAGTCGCAAACCCAACTTTCGAATCCATAGGTCCGATCGCCTGAACATCTACTGTCTTTACGGTGATCGTAAAGACAATAAATACAAAATAAAGTAACAGTATATTCAGAGTCTCTCTTTTTTTCATATATCCTGTCTCCTCTTTCCTCCTGCCAGATCCCGTAACAGTTTGGGATGGAACAGGATAATGAGCGGGAATAGCTCAAGTCTTCCTGCAAGCATGTCAAACATAAGCACTATCTTGGTAAATGTGCTTAAGAACGAGAAATTACATGTCGGACCCAATTTGGCAAATCCGGGCCCAATATTGTTCATACAGGTGATAACTGATGTAGCAGTAGTGATCAAATCTTCTCCGTTAAAACTTACCAGAATAAGCGAAGCAGCCATGATCAGTACGTATGTGGCCATATATACATTAACGGATCTTATCATGGAATGCTCTGCAGGCTTTCCGTCATATATGATCTTTTTGATGCTCTTGGGATGAATAAATGAATTGATCTCCTTGAGTATTGTCTTGCCCATGATCACAAATCTGCTGACTTTGATACCTCCACCGGTGCTGCCTGCACAGGCTCCGATGAACATAAGCAGGATAATGATCATCTTACAGGTTGTATTCCACGTATCAAAATCCACAGTAGCGAATCCGGTAGTCGTGATAATGGATGCTACCTGGAAAGCCGAATGACGTATGGCATCAGTCCACGACCCGAACATATCCTTTATGTTTATAAATATGATAAGCGTCGATGCAAGTATTACAAGCAGATAATACTTGATCTCCTCGATCTTGAACACTTCCTTGATGTGTTTGATAAGAATGAGATAGTAAGCATTAAAATTGATACCAAAAAGTATCATAAATACCGTAACAACCCACTGAACATATGATGAATATCCGGCGACGGAATCTCCCTTTATGGCAAATCCTCCCGTACCGGCTGTTCCGAATGCCAAAGTGATCGCATCGAACGCAGGGCAGCCCCCTACCATAAGCATTATCATCTCAATGATCGTGATGACAGCATATATTATATAAAGATTTCTGGCAGTTGACTTGATCTTGGGGACAAGCTTTCCCACAGAAGGTCCGGGCGATTCAGCCTTCATAAGATTAATGGTTGATCCACCGCTTAATGATACTATTGATAGAAGGAATACCAGTACACCCATTCCTCCTATCCAGTGCGTAGCGCTCCTCCAAAAAAGTGACGCATGTGTCAGCCCTTCAATATCCGAGAGAATACTTGATCCGGTCGTGGTAAATCCGGATACGGTCTCAAAACACGCATCTACAAAACGTGGTATCTCTCTTGAGATATAAAAAGGCAAAGATCCAACTATACTCATCAATATCCAGCTGAGGGCGGTAGCTACACATCCTTCTTTAAGAAACAGCGTCTTATCCTCTGCCGGAGCTATCGACATTATTATTCCTGCTATGAGTGAACCTGCTGCCACAGCAAGATATATTAATCCAACCTTCTCTCCATATATCAGGGCCACAAGGCAGGGAAGGAGCAAAAATCCCGCCTCTATCTTAAGTATATGACCCAATATGATCCTTACCATTGAACTGTTCATACTTATACCAATCGATGCTACAACATCATCCTTCTTATGCCAAAATATCCTGAATATCCTGGAATCCCGTATTGGTCGTCACTACCATAACGGAATCACCCACATGTATCTCATCATCACCACCGGGGAAAATGATATTATTCTTACGTCTTATATAGGCGATTCTGAGATTATTCTTGAACTTCATATCCGAAAGCTTCTTTCCTGTCACGGCAGATTCGTTCTCCACCATGAATTCTATAGCTTCCGCTCTGGAACCGAATATATGATACAGAGTTTCAATATTGCAGTCCATCGAATTCATTCTGGCTCTGACATATGCAACTATCGCATCGGATATAACATATTTGGGGAAGATCACGCTTCCAAGATCCATAGTGTTTACGATGCTCTTGAAATTATTACGGGATACTCTCGTTATCACCTTGGCCTCTGACATGCGCTTTGCATACAAACTCAATATGATATTCTCTTCATCTATTCCTGTAAGAGGAATAAATGCCTGAATATTATGCAAACCAGCCTCTTTAAGCACTTCTTCATTGGTCCCGTCATCATTGATGATTACAGCCTTCGGAAGCATAATGCTTAAAGCTTCGCATTTATCCGCATTACGCTCAATTATACTGACTTCAATACCTGCTCGAATCAACTGCTCGGCAAGGTAATAGGCATCTTTTCCTCCGCCTACTATGAGGGCATCACGTATCTGGCCCGTCTTAAGACCGATCTTTTTCAAGAATCCTCTGGCGTCCTTACGTGTAGCTACGAAACTGATAAGATCTCCGGCTCTTAATATAAACATACCTGAAGGGATGAACACCTCGCCTTCACGCTCAACCGCGCAGATGACCACGTTTGTCGTCACATCACGTCCCAGATCTTTTATCTTCATTCCATCAAGAGTATTGCCCTCTGGTATCCTGATCTTTATCATCTCTACCTGTCCATGAGCAAAAGAGCTGACTTCTTCCGCCATGGGAAGGGACAGGGTCCTTGACATCACCTTGGCTGCTTCATACTCGGGATTGATGATCATCTCAAGTCCCAGCTTCTCCTTAAGAAAACCTGCTTCCTTGCTGTATTCCGGAGTATGTACCCTGGCGATCGTCACGCACTTGCCTTCACGCTTGGCCACCGTACAACACAAAAGATTAAGCTCATCGGAATCAGTAACGGCAATAAAAAGGTCTGCCGTATCTATACCGGCCTCTACCTGTACTCCGTAACTTCCACCGTTACCCACAAGACCCATAACGTCATACATATTGGTCACGGCTTGAATCTTGGCCGCATCTTTATCTATCAGAGTGATATTGTGACCTTCACCGGCCAGTCTCTCCACCAGAGCAGATCCAACCTTGCCGCATCCGACAATAATAATGTTCATTCCACTCTTTTTGTTGTTCTTATTACCAAACATCTCTGTCCCTCCGATCAGTTGATCGTTTATATCACACTTACTTTACAAAATAGTGTCTTGCTATCCACCTTGACAGGCCGTCCAGACCCGGATATACAATACGTTCGCTCATGTTGAGCTGATCAAGCATGTCTCGCACTCTCCATCTGAGTTCCTTGGCTATCACATACTTAACGGTATTCTCAGTACATCTGTCCAAGAATTCCTCAATATCATCCATCTCCATGGGTACAAGCGAAAAGAAAGAATACTGATTCACTATTCTGGAGTTAATGGACGGAGGCTCGATTATGATCATAGCCTTATTGCCCATATCTTCGTCGTATTGTTCGAGCTTCCCTGTAATATCTCCCAGCATATCCACGGAAAAAATGGTCGATTGATTTCTGTTCACCACGGCCTGATACTTATCCGGCAGGAGCGAATACATCTCACCCATGTCTATGCGCCATACCATACAGTCATGATCATCCATGAGTTCCATGTCTTTTTCACTTACTGCAAAATGCAGTCCTACAAGCGCTGAATGCGTCCAATCCAAGAGCCTCGTCGGCAATCCATAATGCTGGCCGAGTATCATCTGTCTCCATACAGACTGCGCTATTGTAGGTTCACCTATGACTGCATACTTGGCAAAGTTCTCCAATATGGCCGGTTCAAGCGTCTTCTGAAGATGCTTACAATTACGTCTTAAGCTTGTCTCCATCTTAAAAGAAGTGTCCGGCATACCCCTGTACAGATAAGAGCTTCTGTTCCTGTCAAGATCCTCTCTGTAATCCTGTTCCGTAAGCAACGGCAGTAATTCTTCTAAAGATGTGATCCTTACTTCCTTGATCATAAATTTCTCTTCCCCTGTATTATCACGTCTTATGCAAATATCTCAGGATACTATAAAACCGAGAGACTATACGTCTCCCGGTTTTATATTTTACCACATTTTTAACTATTTAACAGTAATCTTGGTGATATGAGGATTGATGCCTTCATACCAGTATAAGAAGCCTTCCATATCAACTGTATCACCTATCTTAAGGGCTTCAACTGCCTGATATACATCTGTATCCTGTCCGCGAAGATAAGACTCTACTGTAAATGTATATGTCTTGCCATCCTTTGAAGCATTAAAGTACAGATCGCTTCCCTTCTCACCTGAACCATCCCAGTTATAAAGGAAAGCCTGACCATCACCGGAGTCTTCTATTGTAAGACCCTTGAATGATACATACTTGTTCTGCTCATCTACGATACTGTCCTGTCCGAGAAGTGAAGTAACATCCTTGGCTGCAGCCACATAATTGCCGTTTTCTATCTCGAATACAGCATCTACTATCTCTACCTCGCCTGACCACTCAGACTTGTATCCGGTTACCTTGATCTTTGTACCCTGAGTAAGCTTGTCATAATCTTCCTTGCTGCAAGGCATATTGTAAAGGAAGTAAGCACCTTCCTTGTCCTGTGTGTAGAATGTGGCCATTCCTACGCCTTCATTCTCCCACCAGCCCTGCTTATCCTGAACATATGTCTCTACTACGACTTCTGAATCAAGTGCTGCCTGTGCATACTCTTCGTATGTCATGACACCTTCTGACTTCTTGTCATCTCCGGCGCCACCGCAACCTGTCAATGCCAAAGTTGCAACCATTGTAGCAGCCAGTACTGCAATAATACCCTTTTTCATAATATCCTCCTTGTCGCACACCTGCTTAGTATCTATCTGCCGACAGATACCACAAAATGCGTTGCCAAAAATTATGCTCTGTATCCTCAGCAAATGTATCATACCACAAATAAATTTATTAGCAAGACTTATTTCGGGAATATGTATATAACACATATCCGGCAATAAATATCCATACCACTGCCAGAATGATCAAAAGACTCTTTGACTCAGTCGGCAATTCACTCTGCTCGGTTGATGTCGCATTACCTGCTGCACTCCTTGTCACATCCAGTCTATACAGACTTTTCATGTTGTCGTACATTTTATCAATGAAAGCATCATCCACTTCTATCCTGCGTCTGGTAGCCTTGGTAACTTCTTCTATCATCTGGCCCGAAGCATCCCTAAGTGATGTAGATCCGTTAAAAACCGGTGTCACAAAGGTATTCTTGGAATTATCAAGCAGTAACTTGGCAGCTTTTATCTTCACATCATAATGCAGGCTATTATCTTCTCCTTCTCTGGAAAGATAATCAAGATATGCAGGGTTGTTTCTCGCCTTAATCGTTACGGGAACATATCCTTCAGTCTCCGAGTACGCCATCTGCACATCATCTGACAGCATATACTGGACAAACAGCCAAGAGGCCAACACTTCCTCATTATCGTCCTTATTGAATATGCATATGGAAGGACCCTGAGATATCATGGAGATATTGGCAGTATCATACTGAGGTACCGGCAATACCGCTGTCTCAAAATGTGCTTTTTTGCTCTCATGTATATCCGACAAAGGAGCATCCGTTCCCATCCATGTGGCTCCGGCCGTGGAATCCACCGCAAAAATGCACTGACCGGCATTTAGGAAATTGCCCGGATAGCTTGATATCTTAAATGTGGAAAAAGCTCCTGTCTTGGCATGTTCTGCAACCGTAAACAGAATATCCCTTGTGCTGTCATTGAATATTCCTATATTTCCGTTATCATCCGAATACGGCGCATTAAGCTGATAAAGACTCTGGATCATCATATTGTCGGTAGACTTGTATATGAAAGGTATCATGACCTTCTGACCGTTTACTGCATAATTGCCGTCTGCGTCAGTCTCCATCGCCTTTTCCGATACTTCCCACACAAAATCCCACGTAAGTATATCCGGCAGAGTATAGCCCAACTTCTCAACAAGTGTTTTATTGACATAGCAGGCTTCCGTGGATCTCATATACGGAACCGCATAATGGCCATCACCTATCTTACATTCTGCCAGAAATTCAGGTATGATCTCTTCTTCGGTCGGTGCATCAAATTTTACTTCGCTGCCACCAAGTCCATACCGCGGATCTCTCATCATCTCGTCAAGTTCCACGACCGTTTTGTCACCTGTCATATATGTTGCGATATGATCGGGATAGGTGATACATACATTGGGAGTGGTTCCCGTAGATATATTGGTAATGACGTCATTGTATATCTTGCCATAATCCGTATAAAGGCGCAGATCCACGTGTATATTGGGATAGATCGCATTAAAATCCGATATGGCTTTTTTGTATATCTCAGTCTGTGTCTTGTTGGTATCATTTTTGGCCCAGAAAGTGATATTATAGGTCTTCGACTCATCGAATTGTTCCGGCATGGAAAAGGCTTCCATTCCCTTACGTCCATGACAGCCTGTGAGCAATATGGAAATTGCTGACACAAGTGTCACAATCAGTATTCCTCTTTTTTTCATCCCTTGGTACCTCCTCTCGAGACACCTGCCATGATCTTCTTATGGAAGATAAGGAACAGGATCACTAAAGGTACCGATATAGATACCACAGCTGCCATCATCGCCGGAATGTTCTCGCGGCCGAATCCGTTCTCTCTGATAGACTGTATTCCGTTACTTACAAGGAAATAATTCTCATCGTCAGTGATCAGCCTTGGCCATACATATGAATTCCAGCATTCTATTACTTTCAAAATAATGATAGTGACTATCGTGGGCTGTGATATCGGGATCATCACTTTCCACAGATACTTAAGATCCGAAGTTCCGTCGACTTTTGCTGCTTTATACAATTCCTCCGGTATCATCTCGAAGTTTTCTTTAAGCAGATAGATATAGAATACAGATGTAACCGACGGCAGGATCAGCCCCAAAAATGTATTGCGAAGATTGAGATTCGTAATGGTAACAAAATTGGTAATGATCACAAGCTCATTCGGTATCATCATTAATGCCAGGAAGAATGCAAAAAGTGCTCCTCTGCCTTTGAAGTCTATACGGGCAAAAGCATAAGCACTTAAGATTATGACTATCATCATAAGACCCGTAGTAACAAGGGTGAACACCAGTGTATTTACAAAATATCTTCCAAGAGGAACTGCTGTGAACGCATTGATATAGTTCTCAAAAGTCGGATCCGTCGCGTAGAACTTCGGTATGTACTCCGAATTGTAAGAAGCATAACTCTTAACTGACGTAAGCAGCATCCAGTAAAAGGGAAAGAGTACTATTATCCCCCATACTGTCAGTAATATATATGTGATTGAATGTTTGATGTTTTGTTTCTTCTTCATCTTCTTATATCTCACGGATTGTTATGTCAACCACTCATCCTTCTCTACTGTGTTACTGCCTTTTTGCTGATAAGCAGATTGATGATCGTTATCGTAAATACGATCGCAAACAGAATAAGTGCGGCAGCCGATGCATATGAAGGATAGCCTCCGCTGTTGCCGTAGAGCATATCATATACATAACCGACTATCGTATTCATTCCCGCACTGTTAAGATCTGTTCCAAAAAGCGCCACTTCATCGCTGTATGCCTTGAATGCTCCGATGAAGCCCGTAATGATCAAATAGAAGATAGTGGATGATATCATGGGCAATGTGATCTTACAGAATATCCTAAGGGAACTTGTACCGTCTACTCTCGCAACCTTATAATAATCCTGGTTAACAGAAGCCAAAGCACTTGTAAGGATGAGTATCTTAAACGGTATCACTACCCATATCGTATATATGCACATTACCATGATCTTGGCCCAATATGGTCCGTCTATAAAGTCTACAGAATTACCGCCAAAGGCATTGATGAGCAGATTGATCAGTCCGTCCGAATATGCGGTCTTTTTAAACAAAACCATAAATACCAGACCAACTGCCAGGGTATTGGTAACATATGGAAGGAAATACAGAGTCTGATATAAGCTTTTGAGCCTGCTTATGGAACTGAGACCCAGAGAAATTAAAAGAGCCAGACCCGTAGATATCGGAACTGTAATGATGACTATTATAAATGTATTCTTAAGTGCCTGCACAAAATATGTGTCATGAAGGACATAGGAAAAATTGAAAAAACCGTAGCCCGAATATACCTGTGAAGCGAAGTTATAGTTCTCCTCAACGGAATAAATGAGTACATCGATAAGCGGATATACCATAAATATCCCTAAGAACAGTATGGCCGGAAGCATATATATCCAGCCTGTTAAGTTGTGACTCAGTCTAAACTTCTTTTTCATAATCGTTCAATATACAAGAACATTTTCACTATCAGTCTCGAATATATGTACCTTTGCGGGTTTAAGAGAAAACCTGATATCTGATTTACTCTCATCCACATCATTCTCTGCACTGATAATGGAGCGGACACAGACAGTTCCCGCATCAGTCGCAGCATCATTATATGAAACGACGCTTATGTCACGTCCCATAACTTCCACTCTGTCCAATCTGCATGTAAGCGGTCCGTTCTCGTCCAAGATAAATCCTTCAGGACGGATACCCACAAAGACTTCCATACCGTCAGTTGCTCTTTCAATACCACCCACCATAGCTTTGTCCGGAACATCCAGTACTTTGGAATCATCTATATACAGACCACCATTGCGAATGATTCCCTTAAATACATTGATCGCCGGAGTACCAAGGAATTTGGCAACAAAAAGATCGACCGGCTTGTCATACACTTCCTGCGGTCTGCCTACCTGATGGATCACACCTGACTTCATAACAACGATAAGATCGGATATGCTCATGGCCTCTTCCTGGTCATGGGTGACAAATATCGTGGTGATCCCTGTCTCACGCTGAATACGCCTGATCTCTTCCCTTGTCTGCAGTCTCAGTCTGGCATCAAGATTGGATAACGGCTCATCCAAAAGAAGAATCTTCGGACGCTTAACCAGAGCTCTTGCTATGGCCACTCTCTGCTGCTGACCACCTGACATCTCCTTGGGCTTACGTGCCATAAGATTCTCTATCTGCACAAGTTTTGCCGATTCTAAAGCCTTGGCCTTCATCTCTTCCTTGGTAAGCTTTTTTTCTCCCTTTAGATTACCCAGAGGAAACATGATATTCTGTTCGACAGTCATGTGCGGGAAAAGGGCATAGTTCTGAAATACCATCCCTACACCGCGTTCTTCAGGCGGAAGTTCTGTAACATCATCATCACCGAAAAAAATCTGTCCCTTAGTGGGCTTTTCAAGTCCGCATATCAGATTAAGAGCAGTGCTCTTACCACAGCCTGAAGGACCAAGCAATCCTACGAGCTTGCCGTCCGGTATCTCAATGTTAAAGTTGTCTACTGCAACAACCTCAGTCTTATCCTTTTTATCTCTACTGGGAAAAATCTTGGTAAGTTCCTTAAGTACTACTTTCATATCGGTATACCTGCATCCTTTATCAAATCCTACTAGACAAGAATATCACAAAAGCTTTTCTTTGCAAACGTAAAAGAGCACTGACTATGCGTCAATGCTCGTTTCTTTTGGGTTAAGGAAGAAATACCCCCGTTTGGGGTTAATAGCCAGCCGAGCCGGCTATTAATGGAAGGTATTTCTTTCTTATGGGGTATAGCAAAAAACTACAAAATGTATTGGGGGGTTACATCTAGTATAATAATCCACCCCGATGTATA
>JAILKC010000106.1 GCA_024694055.1 Lachnospiraceae bacterium
CAAATATACTGTACGTAGTTTTGCTGTTTACGGCAGGCTCCATAAGTGCCTCGGCTTTCTGGGCCTCCTCACCGGGAACCTGGTAATTTTCATCTGTGAATTTTCGCAGATAATAAGTATATGGAGCCAACTGTTCATCAGATAGTATTTTCTGACGTTCCTCAAACGGTATCTCCATTATCTCTGTATTATAAAAAGCCCGGGCGATCTTTTTCTTCTGTTCGAGTTCTTTGAACCGGGCCTTTGCTTTCTGCGCTTTCGGATCAGTGGCATTAAGCAACTCCAGTAATTCACTATACATTTCGGCTTTTTCCAAGCTCGCGTCTATATCAAGATTGATCGGGCTTTCCAGATAATTCCTTATCCCTTCTGCACTTCCAAGTGTTCCGCGGAATCCTCCCACTTCGTCAAGCAGTTTGCCTGTACGATCCATATCAGCTTCAAATGCATCATAGTCGACATAAATATCGGTCAGATCCCAACTTGTCGGAAGGTCAGTCAAAATCCTGTCGATCTTTTTTGAAGTCGCGCCATTTGAATTGTCTGCTTCTTTCTCTGTAGATATAGTTTGCTTCGTGTCATCAGCGGGAACAATTTCGGTATCATTTGTAGGCGGCATAACATCTGTGCTGCATCCGCAAAGCACAGTGGAAGTGATCATGCATGTTACAAGAATCGTACTCAGATATTTTCTCATCATATGATAATTCACCCTTTCTATGGAATAAAATTATACACGATTTATGACGTTCTGTGGCGACATTTTTGGAAAAATGGACCACTGACCCCGTCCCCGTGGTCCTATTTTTCATAACATGTAAATCGCTGAAGGGTTTGTGCTATAATTGATAATGATGGGCGTTTTGCATTATGTGTCGCGTTATTTGCATCTAATGTATTAAGCTATGGAAAAGTGATCGGTGTTCCTTTATGATTGGCTTAAAGGAGGAACGCATCATATGAGATTTCGTAATCATTCCGCTTTATTATTGACCATAATATCAATGATATCTGCTTTGCCTCAGGGCGCATATGCATCAAATACTGATGAAATAGATAATCTTATCAGGCAATATAAGCATGATACCAAATGTGAAAACGTAAGCGTAGTCGTATACGATAACACAGAAACGTCATGCTATGGCGACAGCGAGGACCTCTATCAGATCGGTTCCATGACGAAGGCCTTTACGGGCCTGGCAGTACAGATGCTGATAGGCGAAGGTCTTGTCGATGAGGATGGAGTAATATCCGATTATATTCCGGGATATGAAGCATATTATGATTCCGAGAAAGTCGATATTACGGTAAGGAATCTGCTTGAACAGAAAAGCGGATACACAAACAGTGAAAAGGATTATCCGTCCGCAACAGATACAATGACTCTTTCGGATTGGGCTGCGGATATATCAGGCAGAGAACTGTGCAGCAGGCCGGGGACGGAATACGCCTATTCCAATGTTAACTACAATCTTCTTGGTCTGATCATAGAGAATGTATCGGGAATGCCTTATCGTGAATATATGGAGAAAGAGCTGCTCATTCCGCTTGGACTTGATGATACACATGTTGGAATGCCATCGGATGGCAGAATAGCGCAAGGCAGCAGGATTGGATTCAGGCATGCATTTGATTATCCCATGACCGTAAGGGAAGCGTCTGTTCCGGCCGGATATTTTTATTCCAGCGTCGTTGACATGGGCCGGTGGATAGAGATATGGACAGGTAATACGGACGTACCTGAGGGCTTAAAAGAGCCGCTTGCAAAGGTTAAGGGATATCTGAATAAAGATGGGGATTACTACTGTGGTTGGGAGCTTTTTGAAGACGGTGTGATCGGACATTCGGGAGGAACACCGAATTATTCTTCGAGAATCGTATTTGATGAAAAGAGAAAGATCGGAGTATGTGTTCTTGCCAATCTTAATGTAGCTGCCACTACTGACAGCCTGTGCAACAGTATTTATGATGTTGTGTCGGGTAAGGATCCTTCGGGATTAAACGTAGACATATGGACAATATTTGATAAGATATTTACGGGAGTGACCATAGCCGGCATTTTGCTCTTTGTCATGTCACTTATGGTCAGAAACAGAACAGTTCTTACCGTTCTTGATGTGGTATTGGCCGTACTTCTTATGTCAGTGCTCATTCTTTTCCCGATAATATTTGGCGCCGGATTAAAAGAGATTCTGCTTACATGGGCACCATGGAGCGTTACGGGAGGGCTCGTAGCTATAGGCGGAGTTGTCACGGCAGCCACAATAAGAATATCTACGGTAAAAAAATATGCAGATCATAACAAGGCAGGTAAAAGATAAGCCACTGACTGTCACAATTGAATATCCGGAATACAATGATTCAGTATCGGGACTCATACGTAAGATAAACAGTATGGATATCGGGTTCTGTGCCAATGTTGATGGACGCCGGATCAAGATCGGACTGTCTGAGACTTATTATATTGAGAATGTGGAGCGTAAGCTGTTTATCTATACTGCGGAGGATGTATGCCGACTTGATCTGTCCATGTCAGAGGCAGAAGCGTTGACTGCGGATACCGGTCTTGTCAGGATATCAAGAACATGCATAATGAATACGGATCATTTAAAGGAGATAAGACAGGTCAAGAACAGCCATCTCGAGGCGGTGCTTGATAACGGTGAGATGCTGATCGTTTCAAGAAAGTATTTGAAGGATATTAAGAGGGTATTTCAAAAGGGATGATCATGAGAAAGATATTAAAAGATACATGTATATTGGCAGCACTTATGATCCTGGCCGTATTTTTGATCTCGATAATATGGTCAGGTGTTACGGATGAGATAGGACTTGTTTTAAAATTGTTCGGACTGGCGTTTATCCTGTCAGTTTTAAACTGTCTGTTTGATGAGTATATCTACTTATCGATAGTGATGAACTATGTCGTTAAGTATTTTGCCATAACGGGGATCGTGATGCTTTTCGGGTTCATAGTCGGGTGGTTTTATCCGAACAATTTCTGGATGGCGTTTATCTACGTGGGTGTGGTAATTATACTGGCATATTTTATTGACAGTTTCAGAGTAAAAAAAGACATTGAATATATCAATGAACAGATTGCCGGCAGAGTTATCACAAGTGCCAATTTTGCTCCGGAGCAAACGGAAGCTTAAAAGGAAATACCCTATAGTTCTTTTATCGGACCTTCAGGGGAGTCGGGTCTTCCGCATTCTGGGCAATTATTGATAACGCGCGGATTTGGAAGTAGAATAGTTATATGATTCGGAGGTATGTCTGATGAGGAATTGTCTCAGGAAGATAAATGTATTATCGGGTGCTTTGTTTGCGGCACTTTTCTTAACTTCATGCTCTTTTTCGACTGCAGGCAGCACATCTTCAAAAGACCTGTCAGTGACGGGAGCCGGATAGGATCCTGACGGATCTGCGCAGGATACAGGATCGGATAAGGCTGTCCACAGTGCAGTGGACTTTGATCATGAGCTGGATCCATACGAGCCTAAGCAGGATCACTACAACTTCTATTTTACCTACAAGACCGTTCACCCATGGTGGGATGCGGTGGCCCTCGGCATGGAAGATGCTCAGAGGCAGTATCTGAAAAAAGGTATCACCATCACATACGAATATATGGCACCGGAAGGAGCCTCTGCCGAAGACCAGATGCAGAGGTTAAATGAGGCTGCCATAAGAGATTTTGATGTTATCGGCGTGGACGTAGCCGATGAAGCGATCATCTCACCGCTTCTTGACGATATGGTGGAATCCGGAGTTAAAGTGATGACTTTTTCAAGCTCAGATGCTGCCGATGGATGTAAGAGAATAGCATATGTCGGCAATACACACAACTATGAAGACGGCGTGGATCTTACGGAGGCGTTGTGCAGTAAGCTGGAATACAAAGGCAAAGTAGCCATACTTGTAGGAAGTGTTGGTGCGCCCTGCCATGAAGACAGAGCACGTGGAGCCAAGGATACTATAGCCAGGTACCCTGATATGGAAATAGTCGCCACTGAGTATGATATGGATTCCGTGGATCTGGCTTATACCTTGAAGCGATGGCTGACAGACGTGCCAGAACCATCACGAATCTGATCAATAACAACTTTGACCAGATGGAGAAAGCAGTAGCCTTTATTGATGACGAGGGTATCGAGTCAGAAGAAGATCTTCGCGTCATGATAGGAAATGTCAGAACCCTGTTGTCGCTCGATCGCTTTGCGCTTGTGGACGATGATAACATCGTTCATACGAGGTATACTACCTATACCGGCGGCAGCAGGCATCACTTCCTTTCCGAAGATAAGATGGAGGGGAGAGATGTAAGTACCGTGTTACTATACAGTTCTTCCAGACATCTTTGTCTGGCCGCCCCTGTGTCTGATCTTAAGATTGCCGGCAAGCCGTATAAAGCAAGTTTTGTACAGATAGACATTAAAGAGATTGTCGATCTGTTGGCTTTTGAAGATGAGGACAGAATCTATTTCGGCCTGTACAGTAAAAACGGTGAGAATCTGTCTGATACCGAGCTTGGGCCTTATGTATCAAAACAAAACCTTTTTGATTCCATTAAAGGAATCATAACTGAAAAAGTATGGGAAGAGAATCGTGACAATTTTACAAATGCCATAGAAGGAAGTCTCACTTTTACCGCTAAAGGCATTGAAGAGACACTGTGCTATGTTCCCGTAGAGGGCACGGATTGGATGATGGTCGTACTTATCCGTGAAAGCGTGATACACGACAGGATCAGAAGCGTCAGCGAAAAGAGTCTTTCAGCGAGCAAGCGGCAGATCGCGTTTACTCTGCTATTTTCTGTTATATTTTTCCTCGTTCTGCTCCTTATGCTAAAGACCTTGTCAAAAAGGGAACTTGAAGCGGAAAAAGAAAATACCAAGAACTTCCGCAATATGGCCAATACGGATTCCATGACGGGTATAAGGAACAAACATGCATATTCCGAGATGGAGATCTATCTGAATAATAGGATAAGAGAAAACGATATAAGTAAGCTTGCCGTGATCGTATGCGACATCAACGGGCTTAAGCATGTCAATGACACCTTGGGACATGCTGCCGGAGATCAGCTTATTAAAGATGCAAGCAACCTGATCTGTGAGTATTTTACCCATGGAGCCGTCTACAGGATCGGCGGAGATGAATTCGTAGTCGTCCTTCAGGAGAAGGGCTATGACACGATGCATGAAGTCATAAGTGAGATAAACCGCGTGATAGAGGGTAACATCGCAAAGAATGAAGTGGTCATATCGATCGGCTATTCAGAGTTGACACCGAAGGACCAGCTTCTTCATGATGTCTTTGAAAGAGCGGATCAGATGATGTATAAGCGTAAGCAGCAGCTTAAGCAGATGGGCGCACCTACCAGGTCGGATGGCTAGGTACGATATGACAGGAGGATTATGAAATCGATCATACTTGACAGAGAATGGATGTTCAGACGCGGATATCTTGACAGCATATCTATGCTTGACAGTATTCCTGCAACCGTGGTCAATCTTCCCCATGACGGGATGATCGGGACACCGGTATCAGCCGACGCTCCTGCGGGAGTGGATATGGGATACTTTACAGGCGGGCTTTCCAACTATACAAAATACGTGCTTTTTCCCAAGGAATGGGAGGATGAGTGTGTAGGTCTGCAATTCGACGGCGTGATGATGAACGCTACCGTTGATGTTAACGGAAGTAAAGTCGCTCTTTGGCATAACGGATATGCGCCGTTTTTCTGTGATCTGACCGACTATGTGACCTTTGGACAGGAAAACAGGATCACGATAAATGTCAATACGAGCATGCAGCCCAATTCGAGATGGTATACGGGATCGGGTCTGTACCGCGGTGTAAAGCTTTTGCATGGTCCGCGGGTACATATAGTGCCTGACGGGATCTTTGCATATACCAAAGAGGTATCGGACGGCTATGCATTTTTGGAAGCACAGGTGGAGGTAGAGAATTCGGGCCTTGGCAACAGGCTGGCGCAGGTTACGGTGACGGTCTGTAAAGAGGGAACGGACGTTGCCGTTATAAAAACACAGCGCGTCATACAGATATGCGCCGGTAAGACATAGACGGCGAGGATGGTGCTTAATGTGCAGAATCCCATGCTCTGGGATGCGGATCATCCCAATCTGTATCGTATTAAAGCTTCAGTTAAGGATATCGGTGCCTACAGGACTCATCTTGTGCCTGAAGAGCAGGAAAAGACGGATGAGGCTGAGGTGCTTTTCGGTATACGTACCATTACGGCAGACTCGATCCGCGGACTTCTTATAAACGGTAAGAGTGTAAAGCTTAAAGGCGGATGCCAGCATCATGATAACGGCTTACTTGGTGCGGTGACGTTATCTGAGATCGAAGAAAGAAAGATAAGAAAACTTAAGGAAGTCGGATTTAATGCGATCCGTACCGCCCACAATCCTCCTTCATCGGCACTTATCGAGGCCTGTGACAGGATAGGGATGTATGTCTTTGACGAGGCTTTTGATGCGTGGTCAACGGGTAAACGCGGCGGAGATTACAACCAGTTTTTTGCATCTGACTGGGAGAGGGATCTGACTTCTTTTGTAAAAAGAGACCGGACACACCCCTCTGTGATCATGTGGTCTACCGGCAATGAGATCCCCGAAAGAGGAGGCCTTGGCGGCGGATACACAAGGGCAGCCATGCTCGCACAGACCATCAGAGCCCTTGACGGGACAAGACCTGTAAGCAACGGTATATGTTCATTCTGGAGCGGTCTTGATGACGAGCTTGCAAAGGGACAGAACCAGTCTCAGAATGCCGCTGACGATCATGCTTCGATATTCTGGGAGAAGGGGACGGAGCCTTTTACAAACGGCATGGATGTGGTCGGATACAACTACATGGAAGACATATATGAACAGGATCATGAGTTATATCCTGAAAGAGTTATTTTGGGATCTGAGAATTTCCCCAAGGAGATCGGTTTCCGTTGGCCTTTGGTGGAGAGACTGCCATACGTTATAGGCGATTTTACATGGACTGCATGGGATTATCTGGGTGAAGCGGGTATAGGAAAAGCAGCATATTTTGATCCGGCTGATGCGAATGCACCGAAGTTCCCCTGGGATCTTATGCCTCAACAGACCTCGCCCTATCCATGGAGAACAGCAAATGATGCGGATTTTGATATCACAGGTCATATGCTTCCTCAGGGAGCATACAGAAGCATAGTATGGGGAAGTGACAAGACATATCTGTATTCCATGCACCCTGATACATATGGAAAAAGAGAACTGATCAGCATGTGGGGCTTTACACCGGCACTTTCCTGCTGGAACTATAAGGGATATGAGGGAAAGCCCATAGAACTGGTCGTATTTAGCAAGGCGCAGGAGGTGGAAGTCCTTGTAAACGGAGAGAGTATAGGCAGAAAAAAAGTCACGACGGACAGACCGCTGCCTCACAGTGTACGTTTTGATACGGTCTACAACCCGGGAAATGTTGTAGCCGTAAGTTATCAGGATGGAAAAGAACTAAGCAGGGATACACTTAAGACTACGGGAGCACCTGCG
>JAILKC010000001.1 GCA_024694055.1 Lachnospiraceae bacterium
AAGCGTATTTCATTCATAAAGAGGAGGGATAAGAGAATGCGCAAGTTTATTTCTAAAAAATCACTGGGATTCATCGCTTCGCTGATGATCATGACAGTGGCATTTGCAGTGCCGGTATTGGCAGGTACAATTGATCTTACAGACAAAGATTCCGGTAACAAGGTCGGTGAAATCCGTATTTATGATGAAGATGTCACACCCGCATTCAGCGTTGACATCGGTGATCAGAATTACACTCTTAGACTTAGGGTGAATATTACAAGAGCCGAATGGGATAATAGAACCACTTCAATAAGAATAACAGGCACATACTCTAGTCTTGATCCTAATCTTGCATGGTGGCGCGAGAAACTTGTAAAAATAGATACAGCTGATAACGGATCAATAACCAAATCCTTTCATAGTAATCTGATTCGCCCAGAGCAGGGTACCTCGGCTGATATGGGTGTCGTCTGGGGTGATATAACATCAATAAGTTCATCATCCATTCCTTCATCCCTTGTAGGAGAATCCTTCAGATTTAAACTGAATGCCGGTTCAATCATAGTGATCGCCCCTGATGCTGATGGACATTGGCCCGTAAAATCCAATGGAGATCAAATAGGTTGGGTTTCCTATTCTAACGAAGAAGAAGGCGGACACTGGGTTAGCCAAGGACAGCGTTGCGCATTAAGTGACATTGCACTTGGAGATGGAACAGGCTCTATTTCCGGATTCATTAGTCTTCCTAATCTCAGACCTTCCAAGAAGACCGAAGAAAAGAAAGAAGAAAAGCATGAGGAGGAGGCTCCCCAGCCTAAGAAATCTGAATGGAGACCTGCTCCCGAAGCAGCAAAAACACCTGCTCAGACAGCTGCAGCTCAGCTTACAACAGCACAGACAAACCTTGCAGCACTTTCGGTTATACCTGCAGCAAGCAAGGAAGTGTTCAAGTCAAGCGGTATGCCTCTTAACATGACAAGCGTTAACACCGTTGATTCAAATACAACAAAGCTTATCTCTGCAAACTCTGACATACCTTATAACGTAACATTCAACTTCATGGGCAAGCCCATGATATGCACGATCCCTGCCGGATTCAACTATGCTCAGTTCACAAAGGCTGACGGAACGATGAACATCCACGAGGTACTGTGGTCAGTTTATACAGGCAGCTGGAAGAAGACAAATACGCGCGCAAGAACAACAAGAGGCCGCAGATAATCCAAATATTCAATCATATAGTCTTGAGCAATAAGAAACCGGTGCTGGCGCTGTGCAGCACCGGTTTTTTAATCTTTGATCATATATTAAAATAATAGTTGTGCTAAAGTTAACTTTAAGTTGTATGATATTTAATAACCCGCAAAAATATCTGCCCTAAAGGAGGTTTTATATGGAAAACTTTTCATTTTATTCACCGACTTTTTTTGAGTTTGGAAAAGAAGCTGAGAACAAAACCGGAGAGCTCGTAAAGCGCTTCGGAGGCGGTAAGGTACTTATTCACTATGGAGGAGGAAGTGTAGTAAGATCCGGTCTTCTTGACAGAGTGAAGGATTCTCTGAAGAAGGAAGGCATCAGTTTTGTTGAGCTGGGCGGCGTAAAGCCAAATCCTCGGAGCGGTCTTGTATATGAAGGTATAGACCTGTGCAAGAAAGAGAACGTTGATTTCGTTCTTGCAGTAGGTGGCGGAAGCACGATAGATTCTTCAAAAGCCATAGCTGCCGGTGTTGTCTATGATGGAGATTTCTGGGATTTTTACTGTGGCAAATATATAACCGAGGCTCTGCCGGTCGGAACGATACTTACCATCGCGGCTGCCGGAAGCGAGGGAAGTCCCGACTCTGTTATCACAAGGGAATCGGATATGATGAAGCGCGGTGCATCGGGCGATGCGATAAGACCTAAGTTCTCAGTTCTGAATCCTGCTCTTACACAGACACTGCCTGCATTCCAGTCGGCAGCCGGGATAACGGATATCATGGCACATCTGTATGAGAGGTATCTTACCAATTCCACAGAGGTGGAAGTGACCGACAGACTGATCGAGGCACTGCTTCTTACCATGAAGCATGAGGGACCGAGAGTCATTGAAAACCCGGATAATTATGAGGCGAGAGCTAATATCATGTGGGCCGGCATGATGGCGCACAACAATTCATGCGGAGTCGGACGCTCGCAGGACTGGACCAGTCATGATATCGAGCACGAACTGTCAGCACTCTATGATGTGGCTCACGGGGCAGGTCTGGCAGTAACGATGCCTGCGGTGTTTAAGTATGTAATGAAGCACAATATCATGCGTTTTGCCCAGGTTGCCGTTAGAGTCTGGGGATGCTGCATGGACTTTGAACACCCCGAGGTTACGGCACTCGAGGGAATAAATGCTTTCAGGAGCGTCCTTATCTCTATCGGAATGCCTCGTAACTTTGGCGAACTTGGCGCCAAAGAGGAGGATATACCTGTTCTTGCACAAAATCTTTGCTATGGAAACGGACGTGATGGAAAGATAGGAGGTTTTGTGACTCTGACAAAAGGTGACTGTGAAGAGATCTATAAGATGATGGTATGAATGGAGGTGTCTTGTGATGAACGAAACATTAAAAGTCCTGATGCTGAACGGAAGTCCGAGAGAGAACGGTAATATAGCGCTTGCCTTTGGGGAAATGGAGAAGGTGTTTGAGGAGAACAATGTAGAATACGAAAACATTCTCCTTGGCCGCACGGATATACGTGGGTGCATAGCCTGTGAGACATGCAGGAAGAATGGAAAATGCGTATTCGATGATATCGTAAATGAACTGGCGGTAAAATTTGAAGAAGCTGACGGACTGGTGATCGGATCACCGGTATATTATGGCTCAGCTAACGGAACTCTGATGTCCGCTCTTCAGAGACTGTTTTACAGCACGCATTTTGATAAGAGCCTTAAAGTCGGTGTAAGTGTTGTAAGCGCCAGACGCTCGGGGTGTACTGCGACATTTGATGAGCTCAACAAATTCTTTACACTTTCAAACATGCCGGTAGCCAGCAGCCAGTACTGGAACAACATCTATGGCTGGGAGCCGGGTGAAGGAAGTGTGGATGATGAAGGAAGACAGGTTATGCGGGTGCTTGCAAGAAACATGGTTTTCCTTATGCAGAGTATCGTATTGGGTAAAGATCAGATCGGACTGCCGAAGACAGAGGATCGTGTATGGACAAACTTTACGAGATAGGAAAGGTGTCTCTTGTTTGGCCTGGGTAAATTGGCTTTACATGTTGACAAAAAGAATGTGATCCGGCGCCTGTTCAGAAAAAGTTATGCAGATATGTATGGTATTATACAGAAGAACATCTGCGTGATATACTATAGGTATGTATTACAATATTTCGTTTGATATAGCCGCGATACTGGTGCTCATAGTACTTGCGGTCGGAATGAATACGGTTCTGTATACGGATACCACCGGACACAAGCTTGTCCGCAGATATATGTATTCGGTCATTTTCTGCGCCGTAACGGATGTGATCACGGCTTATACGATCTGTTACGGATATCTTATCCCTGATACGCTCAATCTCATACTCAATTCCATTTATCAATATTCGTCGGTCCTGTGCGTTGCGGTGGCAATGCGCACGATCCTGAATTATTATCCCAGTGCAGGCAAAACGTCCGTGATGATCAACAGGTTGCTTCTGTATCTTCTGGTCGCATTTATCACGGTCAATATGTTTACGGGCTGGATGTTTGAATTCACGAACGGAGAATACGTACACGGATCGCTTTATATGATCGCTTATGCATTGTCTTTGGCGGTAGTGTTCCACATGCTTTATGTGGTACTTATCAATCGTGGTGACAGGCCGGGCATCATGTCCAGGATCATAATACTTTTCCTTTTTTTGCCTACCGTTTTTACGGTGATACAGATGATAGTGGGAGACATCCTTCTCATCGCATTCGGAGAAGCGTTCTCGGCACTTATCATGCTGTTTGCACTTGAGACTCCGGATTATCGCAAGCTCATGAAGACTATGAACGAGCTAGAGATCGCCAGAGAAGAGGCCAATGTGGCCAATCGTGCCAAGAGCGATTTTTTGGCGAGCATGTCTCACGAGATACGTACGCCCATCAACGGCATTCTGGGAATGAATACGATGATATTAAAAGACAGTGATGACTGGCAGATCACTCAGTATGCCGAGAACATCAGGGCAGCGGGCAACAGTCTTTTATCCATTATCAATGATATCCTTGATCTGTCCAAGATAGAATCGGGCAGAATGGAACTTGTTCCCGATGATTATGAACTGTTTTCCGTCATGAATGACTGCTATCAGATCAACAGGATTCGTGCGAAAGATAAGAATCTTGAGCTGATATTTGAAAATGATCCCGATATGCCGGCCGTATATTTCGGGGATGTTGTCAGGATACGCCAGATCATGAACAACCTTTTGTCAAACGGTATCAAGTATACTGCGAAAGGTACGGTCAGATTGAGTGTCGCGTTTGGCGATGAAGATTCGGGGTCGCATGAAGACGACGGCGAATACGGTACACTTGTGATATCCGTATCGGATACGGGCATAGGAATAAAAGAAGATGATCTTAACAATCTGTTTGAGAGATTCACAAGGCTTGAAGAAAACAAAAATAAACATATAGAAGGAACGGGACTCGGACTTCATATCACCCAGCAACTTGTGTACATGATGAACGGCAGAATAGAAGTGAAGAGTGAGTATGGCGTTGGTTCTGTCTTCACGGTAAGTATCCCGCAGAAAGTTGGGGACAGACGTCCTATGGGTGAGTTTGCCGTAAGACTTAAAGAACAGGTAAATGTCGTAAAAAATGAGTCCGATACCATTAAGGCTCCCGGCAAAACAGTGCTCATAGTCGATGATGTGAAGATGAACATATTTGTATTAGAGGGACTGCTAAGAGACACGCAGATGAGGATTGACAGTGCGACTTCGGGCCAAGAGGCCGTAAACATGTCAAAAGAGACGAAGTACGATATCATCTTCATGGATCAGCAGATGCCGCAGATGGACGGGACTGAAGCCTTCCACAGGATAAGGGATGATAAGGACAACATTAATCATGACACCCCTGTCGTAGTGCTTACTGCGGATGCGATCGTGGGTGCGCGTGCCGGATACTTAAAAGAAGGTTTTGCGGAATACTTAAGCAAGCCTGTGGAACAAAAAGAACTGTTGAATGTGGTCGAAGAGCTGCTGAGCTGATGGACCACCAACCCCGTCCCCCATGGTCCCTTATGGACCACCAACCCCGTCCCCATGGTCCATTTCTGCCTCAGGAATCCTTTACACAGACTGTTTAATATGGTAAAGTGATGAATGGCTTTACAATAAATAAGAGGACTCAGAGGGTGAGTTCCGGAACGGAGATTATTATGAAAAAAAGAATTCTGGCAACAGTCCTGGCTTTGGCCATGACATTATCGATGACTGCATGCGGTGCTGCTGCAGGCAAGGGCGCTGACAGTGATGTCGCATATATCAAGGATAAGGGCACACTTATCGTAGGTATCACTGATTTTGCTCCTATGGACTATAAGGATGATAACGGCAACTGGATCGGATTTGATGCAGACATGGCTTCAAAGGTAGCTGATTCACTCGGCGTTAAGGTTGAATTCGTAGAGATCGACTGGGATAACAAGATTCTTGAACTTGATAATAAGTCCATTGACGTTGTATGGAACGGCATGACATTGACCGATGAAGTCAAGAATGCAATGGAATGCACCAATGCATATCTTAACAATGCTCAGGTAGTAGTAGTTCCCGCTGCAGATGCAGATAAGTATAAGACTGTTGATGATGTGGCAGGCCTTCAGTATGCGGTTGAGTCCGGATCAGCAGGAGAACAGGCAGCTATCGACAATAACTTTGAATACACATCACTTACATCACAGGCTGATGCCGTTATGGAAGTGGCTGCAGGTACATCAGGAGCTTGTATCATCGACCTTCTTATGGCAGGTGCCATGGTAGGCAAGGGAACAAGCTATGAGAACCTTACACATACCGTAGAGCTTACTACAGAGGAATACGGTATCGGATGTCGTAAGGGATCTGACCTTGCAGCGTATATCAATGATGAACTTAAGAAATATTATGCTGACGGCTCGATGAAGACGATCGCCGAGACTTATGGCGTACAGGAAGCACTGGTAGAGCAATAAGGAGTCATCCATGTTTCTCACCGTTACCTTATCTCTTTTAGAGGGATTCTTAGGCACACTTAAGCTTTTTATATTGACACTTGTCCTTGCATTGCCGCTTGGCCTATTCATCAGCTTTGGTTCCATGAGTAAGCTTGCGGTGATCAGAGGACCGGTGCGATTTGTGATATGGATCATTCGCGGAACCCCGCTTATGCTCCAGTTGCTGATCATTTATTACGGGCCCGGTATATTCATGGGATTGAATGTATGGGGCTCCGATACTACCGGGAGATTTACGGCAGCGCTGGTTGCATTTGTCATCAACTATGCCTGCTATTTCTCCGAGATATTCAGGGGTGGGATTCAGTCCATACCCGTAGGTCAATATGAGGCCGGAGCAGTGCTTGGCATGACCAGAAGGCAGATCTTCAATAAGATCATTCTGCTTCAGGTCATCAAACGTATAGTGCCGCCGATATCCAATGAGGTCATCACGCTTGTTAAGGATACATCTCTTGCAAGAGTAATAGCCGTGTATGAGATCATATGGAACGGACAGGCCTTTATCAAGAGCAGCGGCATCATATGGCCCCTGTTTTACACCGGAGCCTTTTATCTGATATTCAGTGGGCTTTTGACATTTGTATTTGGATATATAGAGAAAAAACTGAGCTACTTCAGATAATGATCTGTGTAGCGTTTGGACGGGCTTAAGATAACACTTCGGGACGGATATGCAATATGCCTATATTGGAAGTAAGAGATCTTAAAAAGAATTTTGATAAAACAGAGGTCCTTAAGGGGATAAGCTTTGATCTTGAAGAGGGTGAAGCTATCTCTATTATAGGATCGTCGGGCAGTGGCAAGACCACGTTGCTTAGGTGCCTTAATTTTTTGGAGACTGCAGATGAAGGTACCATATCCGTGCGTGGAGAATGCCTTTTTGACGGAGCTCATCCGGTTACGGATGCCGAGAAGCTTCGAAGGATGAGACTGCATTTCGGACTTGTATTCCAACAGTTTAATCTTTTTCCTCAATATACGGCGCTTGAAAATGTGACACTTGCACCGCTTCTTGCATCAGGCGGGGCGGACAGAGGAGCCATTATCGACAACGGCAAGCAGCTTTTGGACCAGATGGGGCTTTATGACAGGATGGACAATTACCCTCATCAGCTCTCTGGCGGACAGCAGCAGAGAGTTGCGATAGCCAGAGCTCTGGCACTTAAGCCGGATATCCTCTGCTTTGATGAACCGACATCTGCGCTTGACCCCGAACTTACGGGAGAAGTGCTTAAGGTCATACGTAACCTTGCCGAGAAGAAGACCACCATGATCATAGTAACACATGAGATGGCATTTGCAAGGGATGTGGCAGATAAAGCCATATTCATGGACGGAGGAGTGATCTTAGAACAGGGTCCGGCCAAGGAACTCATTAATAATCCCAGGCAGGAGCGTACCAGACAGTTCCTCTCGGGCCTGGCAAAATAGTCGTAAAGATCAGACTGATCTTATCTGTATCAAGGATAAAAGATGGCATATAACGATCATCTGTTTTTGTAAAAATTGTCAAAAAATTCTTCATTCACCTAAAGAAATGTGGTATAATTAACGAAAACGCGGCCCGAATTTTGTTATTGTCGTTCCCGCATGAGCGGTCGCGGATGTTTTGATCGGGATTACATGAACTACAGACAGGAGGGCTTATGCTAGCCACATTGATTCCTTTGTTTGACCAGGAGATGAAGGTTAAGGCTTATTCTCTGTACGGTCAGAAGAAAAATTTTTTGCTTGATGCCAGATACTTAAGTACGGCGCAGCAGTATGATGCAGTCAATATCCCCAGTTTTGAAGTGATAGACAGTGTGGGCATAGATACGCTTACATCTGAAGCGGAGATATTCATTCCCATTACCAATATCTCCATATATAGCGATATCAACGGACAGTGCCATGTTCCTCACGACAGGATAGTCCTTCTCATGGACAATTCCATCACTCCTACCACCGACAGCATCAAGAGGATCAAGGAGCTTAAGGCAGACGGATATAAGTTTGCGATACGTAAGCTCGGTGTACAGGACTTTGAACCATACAGAGAGATATTGCTGCTGGTGGATTATGTGATACTCAATCACCAGAAGATAGTAATATCCAAGGCCAAGATATATTTCAGGGCACAGTATCCGAACGTAAGCCTTGTGGCAGGTAATCTCCAGTCTCAGGAGATATTCGAAGAGCTCAAGGAAGAGGGCGGATATGAGTATTTTGAAGGAGATTTCTATCGTATGCCCATCACTAAGGGTGATACGGAGATAGCTCCCCTTAAGCTTAACTACATTGAATTGCTCAATGTCGTTAATGACAGCAACTTTGATCTGACCGATGCGGCCGATGTTATCGGACGTGATACGGCACTTGTTATGTCATTGCTTGAGATAGTTAACAGGATGGCACGTAATTCGGAGATCACTTCCATCAGACATGCTGCTGCCATGCTCGGTCAGAAGGAACTTCGTAAGTGGATCACCACAGCCATCACCAAGGAGCTTTGTTCAGACAAGCCCAGTGAAGTTGCAAGACTTTCACTTCTTAGAGCGAAGTTCGCCGAGAGCCTTGCTCCGTTATTTGAGATGGCGGTTCAGTCGCAGGAACTTTTCCTCATGGGCCTGTTCTCCATCATAGACCTTATCCTGGAGAAGCCTATGGACGAAGCGCTTGATATGATGAACGTGTCGAAGAATATCAGAGCTGCTTTGGTAGATCACGGCGGACCGTATTACAAGCTCCTTTCATTTATAGAAGCCTATGAAGCAGGTAACTGGCAGGAAGTGTCACGTATCATGGTGCTTGACAAGATCGGAATGGATGATGTGTACCAGGCATATATCGGTACTCTTGAATGGTACAGAGACCTTTTCAAGTGATCCGTCAGGCTATGCCGGTGAGCGGGTATTTCCCGTGAGATGATGACAGACAGCCACCGGACTTATGGTTCGGTGGCTTTTTTATGCAGGATAAGTGCGCGATAATACTGTTTTTTTTGCAGCTGCCATATAGATTAAGATGCAACGTTTACTAAGTGATATCAATAACAATACATATAAACCGGTCTATCTTTTGTACGGCGACGAGGCATATCTTCGCCTTCAATACAGGCAGAAACTTAAAGATGCCATAGTCCCGCCTGAAGATAATATCAATTATGCCTATTTCCATGGCAGAGATATTAATGTCGATGAAGTGATCGGATTGGCTGAGACTCTTCCTTTTTTCGCGGACAGGCGTGCGATCTTTTTGGAAGATACGGGATTGGCCAAAGAAGATAATGAGAAGCTTACCAAGTATATTTCGGAGGGCATTCCTGACACTACCGTCATAGTTATGACAGAACAGGAAGTGGATAAGCGAAAGAAACTGTATAAGGCGATAGATAAGAAGGGACTGTGCATAAGTTTTGACAGGCAGAGCCCTGACACATTAAAAAAGTGGATACTCGGAAGAATCAAAAAAGAGGGTAAACAGATCACGGGGCGAACATTGGATGTCTTTTTGGAGACAGTCGGGGATGATATGTTCGGCCTGTCTACGGAACTTGACAAGCTGCTTGCATATACATATGACAGATCTGTCATATCGGAAGAAGACATCGCGGCCGTATGTTCCGTGAGACTGTCGGTCAAGGTCTTTGACATGATAGATATGATAGGAAAGAAGAAAAGCAGTGATGCCATACGTATGTATCATGAGCTGCTTGAGATGAAGGAATCTCCTTTCGGTATACTGGCGCTTATCATCAGACAGTTTAATATCATGCTTCATATATGTGATCTTGCAGACAGAGGTGTGAGGCAGCAGACCATAGCGGAAGAAGTCAAGCTCTCGCCCTATATCACCGGCAAGTATCTGGCTCAGATAAAGAATTTTACTCTTAAGGAGATCAAGGATGCACTTAGGCTTTGCGCTCAGACCGATGAAGGAGTCAAGACGGGCAATCTGAATGCGGAATTGGGCGTGGAGATGCTAATAATAAAATGCAGCAATGCAAACTAAAAAGTTTAAAGCTGTCCGATACATGCAGGGGACTTAATTGAAAAGGCATGACAGATGACAGCGTGGAGGATTTATGGACATAAAAAAAGATCAGGTATACAGACATTTTAAAGGCAATATATACAGAGTGCTGACTCTTGCCAAACATACGGAGACGGGAGAAGAAATGGTCGTCTACGAGCATGCGGGCGGAGATCATGAAGTATATGTCAGGCCCCGTGATCTTTTTGAATCTCCCGTAGATAAGATCAAATACCCGGATGCGGATCAGGAGATGCGCTTTAAGTTGCTGACCGATGAGGAAGCGGCCAGATGCTGCCTCAATCCGCTCGTGGAACAGTTTTTGGACGCAGAGGATGTATCTGACAGGATAGATATTTTGCAGCGGCTTCATCCGACAGTTACGATAGATGACATAGATATCATGTCGAGGATCATGGACATAGAATTTGATGAGAACATGAATATCAATGCCAGATACGAACTCCTCATGAACAATCTTAAGATGCGTGACAGATTCGGCGCATCAAGGCTTCGCAGATAGAAAGGGTACATATACCGATGAAATTACTTTCAATAGCAATACCCAGTTACAATTCGGCTGCATATCTCGGCAGATGTATAGACTCGCTCATAGTAGGCGGTGAGGATGTGGAGATCATAGTGGTCAACGACGGCTCCACGGACGAGACATCGGCGATCGCTCATAAGTATTCGGAGCGTTTCCCTTCCATAGTGAAGGTTATAGACAAGCCCAACGGAGGCCATGGATCGGCCGTCAATGCAGGCTTGGAAGCGGCTTCGGGAATGTACTATAAGGTCGTGGACAGCGACGATTGGGTAAAGGAAAGCGCATATATGGCCATACTCGATAAGCTTCGCGAACTGTCCGGCTCCGATAAGGTCCTTGATATGCTTATCAGCAACTTTGTATATGAAAAAGAAGGGGCGGATAAGAAGAAGGTCATGCGTTTCGGGCATGCGCTTCCTCAGGATGAACTGTTTACATGGAATGATGTCGGACATTTTCATAAGGGTCAGTATATACTTATGCATTCAGTCATTTTCCGCACGAAGCTCTTAAGAGAGTGTGGGCTTAAGCTTCCGGAGCATACATTCTATGTTGACAATATCTTTGTATTTGAGCCTCTTCCGTATGTTAAGAATATGTATTATATGGATGTCAACTTCTACAGATATTTCATAGGAAGGGACGATCAGTCCGTCAATGAGAAGGTGATGATCAGCCGTATAGACCAGCAGCTGCGCGTCAACCGTATCATGATAGACTATATGAAGGAGAACAAAAGAAAGATATTTGCCAATAAGCGTTTAAAAAACTACATGATCAATTATTTGGACATAATCACTACTATCAGCTCGATCATGTTGATATTGTCCGGGACTTCGGAGAATCTTCAAAAGAAGAAGGATCTTTGGGATTATCTTAAAAACAGTGACAGCTATATCTTCTACAGATTGAGACTGGGACTGCTGGGCAATACCATGAATCTCCCGGGAAGAGGCGGCAGAAAAGTGTCTGTGGAGGGGTATCGTATAGCGCAGAGATTTTTTAAGTTTAACTGACGTATATATGTATTGGAGGGATTATGAGCGAATTTATCGAAAAAAGAAATGAACTGCTTGCAAAAAAGGTCATCGAGGGACTTTCATCACGAAATATGACAGGTTACTATGCGGCTGATAAAGAGGAAGCACTTAAGATAGCGCTTGGCATTATTCCGGAAGGCAGCAGCGTGACCATGGGAGGATGCATGAGTGCCAAGGAGATCGGCCTTGTAGATGCACTTGAAAGCGGCAACTATACTTTTATAGACAGGTATAAGGCGGATGATCCCAGAGAAGCCATGCTTAAGGCATACGATGTGGATGTTTATCTTGCAAGTGCCAATGCCATGACAGAAGATGGAGTTTTAGTGAATATCGACGGTAATTCCAACAGAGTATCGGCCATTGCATACGGACCGAAGAAGGTAGTGTTCATCGTCAGCATGAATAAGGTGTGTGATGATGTGGACGGTGCCATGAAGAGAGCGCGTAATGTGGCGGCGCCGATCAATGCGCAGAGATTTGATATAAATACTCCATGTAAAAAGACGGGCGCCTGCTTTAACTGTAAATCACCGGATACGATATGCTGTCAGTTCCTTATCACCAGATTCTCCAAGCATA
This sequence comes from Lachnospiraceae bacterium, assembly GCA_024694055.1. Classification (GTDB taxonomy): domain Bacteria; phylum Bacillota; class Clostridia; order Lachnospirales; family Lachnospiraceae; genus Colinaster. Next base: position 12,411 of record JAILKC010000001.1, read on the forward strand.
AGGACAGGATACATGTGATACTTGTAGGTGAAGATTTGGGCTTTTGATATCTTGGGAGGATATATGTCTTATGCCTGATATTGTTAAAAATCCCGTGATCAATGCGGATTTCCCGGATCCCGATGTGATAAGGGTCGGAGAATACTTCTATATGACCAGTACTACCATGTTTCTCATGCCGGGAGCAGATATCTTAAGATCAAGAGATCTGGCACACTGGGAGATCATAGGACATGTATTTGATCTCATTGGGGATGAAGACGAATATACATTAAGTAACGGCAAGCATGCCTATGCCAGAGGTATGTGGGCTCCGTCTCTTACGTACAACAAAGGTAAGTTCTATTTGAACTTTGCCTGCAATGAGCGCAAAAGATCTCTTCTTTATATTGCGGATGATCCGCGTGGGCCGTGGGAACGCACAGAGATGGGTGACTTTTACTATGATTCCTCACTTTTTTTCGATGAGGATGATAAGGTATATATCGTTCACGGCAATTCGACGCTACGTCTAACACAGCTTGATCCCGCCACATGGGGGCCGAAAGAGGGAGGCATTGATAGGATACTTGCTGTAGATGAAAAAGATCAGCCACTCGGATACGAGGGTTCGCATCTGTATCGCCTTAATGACAGATACTATCTGTTCAGTTGTCATATGCCCAAGGAGACACAGGGCAGAAAGACGGAGGTGTGCTTTATATCTGATTCTCTTACCGGAGAATTCAAAGTCAAGACCATATTAAATGACTGTATGGGCTATAACAGACCGGCACTCCAGGTGGCACAGGGCGGAATGGTAGATGACACCAATGGCAGACTGTATATGTTCATGTTCCATGACAGAGGAGCGTTAGGCAGAGCACCTGTCATCTTTCCGATGAGATTTGGTGAGGACGGATATCCCATGCCGGATACACCTGACGGCAGTATTCCCGATACTTTTGCAGGGGTCCCCGGAGTGAACGGCGGATATATGGATATGAGGGATCATATCTATGGAGACGACAGCTTTGCATATGATTCGATAGATGAGATGCTTAAGACTTCGCCGTGGTGGCAGATATCCCACAATCCGGATGAAGAGAATATAGGATTCACGAAAGAAGAACCGGGACTGTTTATTCGCACGTCAAAGGTCACGGATAATCTGCTACAGGCACGTAATACACTTACGCAGAGGTGTATGGGACCCAAGTCTGAAGGCGAGATCGTCTTGGATGCTTCCGGGCTTAAAGTAGGAGACTGTGCCGGACTGTGTATTTACAGTTCTCACTACGGAGCCATAGCCGTTACCCGTGATGAGACCGGATATAAGCTTGTCAGGCTCGAGACTGAAGCTGTGGGCGAGACCATAATGGGAGATAAGGATTTCTATACAAGGAAGCCACAGATCGAGACGATCTGCGAACTGTCCGATCCTGTTGTCAGACTGCGTGTAAAAGCCGACTTTACAAAAGAACCTGACACCTGCACTTATTCTTATAAGCAGGGTGATAAGTGGATTGAACTTTCTAATGTACATAAGCTGTACTTCAGGCTTGATATGTTCATTGGTGCGAGATTCGGACTATTTGCCTACAGTACAAAACAGACAGGCGGATGCGCGGTATTCAGAGATTTTCGCATATCGCCCATGTGACGTTTGTGTCATATAACCCCGATTTTTATACGGATACAATATTTAAGCCCGATGCCGGCATTTTCGGGATCGGGCTTTTCTTATTTTTCTTATTTGCCTTATATCAGAGTTCTGACTATATCCTGCGTTCGTTGCCATGTCTTCGAAGCAGATAATTTGTCTTGAGCGAGATGATCACATCGAGCCTGTAGACAAATACATACACCACCGTGGCCATGATGAAAGCGGTCATCACATCGAACATCGAATGTTGCTTAAGAAATACTGTGGACATGATGATAAGTATGCTTAAAGTCAGACTGCCGTAATTGATGAATCTGTTGCGGCGAAGCTTCTCGTTGTGGATCACACCGAAGTATGCTCCGATGGAATTGTACACATGGATGCTGGGCCAGAGATTGGTAGGCGTATCTATTGAATACAGATGCTTGACCATATGTGCAAAAACATTGTCTCTTGGCATTATATAAGGACGAAGATGCTGTATGTTCGGGAAGAGCGTAGATATCACCAAAAATACCGTCATGCCGAATGATAAAAAGATAAAGTTCCTGTAATATCCGTCCTTGTCCTTGACCATCAGGTATCCCACAACTGCGATCACATATACGAACCACATATAATACGGGACGATGAAATACTCAACGAACGGTATCTTGTCATCGATGTTCATGTGTATGACAGTGTACTGTGATGCTCTGTTGGTTTCAATGTAATTAAACCATGTCATGTAGATGACAAAGTAGACGATGACCGGGAGTACGTGCCGGTACTTTTCGTAAAATTTTTTCATAATTCCTCTCATTTTGACTGCTATATCAGTAGATCATGTGCAGCGCCTCTTTGGCGACGCTTACCTTTATATAATCAGCTTTGGTGCTGACTTCTCCGTCAGAATGTACCCACAGTGGGGCATCTGTCTTTACTGTATACTCACTTGCGCGGTAGTGGTCGATTCCATCATACTTAAAATGCTCGCCCTTGAGTGCCTTGGGCATGATCTTAAGTATCCTGCCTTTGGGAACGTCTGATGCCACGCACAATTCAAGTTTGCCGTCGTTGTTGACGGCTTCGGGTCCGAACATGAAACCGCCGCCTTCATAGGCGTGATTCATACCGGCTATGAAGATGAGGTTTTCAAGCCTTATGGGCGCCTCGCCTTCTATCGTAAGTTCGGCGTTGGTAAATTTCATGCCTAAGAGCTGCTTGAGTGCGACTCCGAGATATGTAAGCTTGCCTAAACCGATCTTATTAAAGAAATCCTTAATACCGGAATTCATCGCTTCTTCGCATACTGCGGCATCATATCCGATACCGGTGCTTACGATGAACTTTCTGTCGGGTGCACTGGCACTTCCTTCTCTGGTGAGTTCATTCTCGCAGTGAACATATCCTATATCCACGTGCAGGTCAGTAGGATCGTTTAACATGTGGGTGATGGCCTTGTATGGATCACGTTCAAGTTTAAGACCTCTTGCGAGATCGTTGCTCGAACCTATCGGTATCACCGTAAGTATCACGTTCTCAAAAGAATCTATCTTCTGCAGTACGCCGTTGACGGTTCCGTCACCGCCAAATACGATGAGATGAAGAGTGCGTCCTTCATCACGATATTTACTGCACAGGCCTGACACTATACCGCCGCCTTCGGTAAACTTCTTGGTATAGTGAACCTGATACTCGGCGCCGGCAGCCTTCAGTGCCGCCTCAACACCCTCCCATATTTTCACTCCGCGACCGGATCTGGCCCCGGGATTGACGATAACCTCGTACATTTGTAACACCCCATGATCTGCATACAAAATAATCCGGTACTGTTGCCCGAACAAATTCATTCTAGCAAAGGGCGTATACCAAGTAAATAGTGTTTTTGCATAAAAAATAAGGAAATAAACTGTTCTGTTTGAGAAATTGTGGTATAATTATGGGAGTTTCGTATAAACGGACGAATAGTAATGATATTTCAGATTGGAGAATTGTATGTATTCATTGGACGAAGTCAGAGCAGTTGATCCCGAGATAGCAGAAGCGATCGTGGCTGAGCAGAACAGACAGAACAGCCATATTGAGCTTATTGCGTCAGAGAACTGGGTTAGTAAAGCGGTTATGGCAGCTATGGGCAGCCCCCTGACCAATAAGTACGCTGAAGGATATCCGGGTAAGAGATATTATGGCGGATGTGAGTGCGTGGACGTAGTGGAAGATCTTGCGAGGGAGAGAGCCAAGAAGCTCTTTAATTGCGACTATGTCAATGTACAGCCTCATTCAGGTGCACAGGCCAATATGGCAGTATTCTTCGCCGTCATGGAGCCCGGCGATACATTCATGGGCATGAATCTCGACCACGGCGGACATCTGTCACACGGTTCACCGGTCAATATGTCGGGTAAGTATTTCAACTGCGTGCCCTATGGGGTGAATGACGACGGCTTTATAGATTATGATGAAGTACTTAGGATCGCAAAAGAGTGTAAGCCTAAGATGATCGTATGCGGTGCATCTGCTTATGCCCGTAAGATCGATTTCAAGAGATTCCGTGAGATATGTGATGAAGTGGGCGCAGTTATGATGGTGGATATCGCTCATATCGCAGGTCTTGTAGCCAGCGGACAGCATGAGAGTCCTTTTCCTTATGCGGATATAGTTACCACTACCACACATAAGACACTTCGCGGACCCAGAGGCGGCATGATCATGTGCAACCAGGAAGCAGCGGACAAGTACAATTTCAATAAAGCCATATTCCCCGGTATCCAGGGCGGACCACTTATGCATGTGATAGCAGCCAAGGCTGTATGCTTCAAGGAAGCTCTTTCGCCGGAGTTTAAGCAGTACGGTAAGAATATAGTAGACAACGCTCAGGCACTTGCTTCAGGCCTTCTTAAGAGAGGCTTAAGCATCGTATCCGGCGGTACCGACAACCACCTTATGTTGCTTGACCTTCGTCCTCAGGGACTTACCGGAAAAGAGATCGAGAAGCTTTTGGATGAGGCTCATATCACTGCCAATAAGAACACTGTACCCAATGATCCGCAGAAGGCTTTCGTTACTTCAGGTATCAGACTCGGTACACCGGCTGTTACGAGCCGCGGCATGAATACTGATGATATGGACAGGATCGCAGAGGCCATATCCCTTGTAGTACTTAAGGGCGCAGATGGTGTAGCACCTGCCCGTGCCATAGTAGATGAACTTACAGCCAAGTATCCTTTGGTACAGTAGTTGTTACCATTAGTGAAGATTGATCGTGCGATTGCGCATATAAGGAGTTTATTATGGAAAAGAAGAATATTGATTGGGCAAATTTGGGTTTTGGTTATATGAAGACCGACTACCGTTATGTATCCAACTATACCGACGGTAAGTGGGATGACGGCGTGATGACCGAGGATGATATGATCAGCATGAGCGAATGTGCCGGTGTACTGCAGTATGCACAGACAGTATTCGAAGGCATGAAGGCATATACTACTGAGAACGGTCAGACGGTAGTGTTCAGACCTGACCTTAACGCCGACAGAATGATAGATTCAGCAAAGCGTCTTGAGATGCCTCCTTTCCCCAAGGAGAGATTCTTGGATGCAATCAATAAGCTTGTGAAGGCCAATGAAGCGTGGGTTCCTCCTTACGGAAGCGGAGCGACACTCTACATTCGCCCTTATATGTTCGGTATCAACCCCGTTATAGGAGTTAAGCCGGCCAATGACTATCAGTTCAGAGCATTTGCTACTCCCGTTGGCCCGTATTTCAAGGGCGGAGTTAAGCCTCTTACGATCAAGATAAGTGATTTTGACCGTGCGGCACCGCATGGTACAGGTCATATCAAGGCGGGACTCAACTATGCGATGAGCTTACATGCGATCGTTACGGCTCATGAAGAGGGATTTGATGAGAATATGTATCTTGATGCGGCTACACGTACCAAGGTAGAAGAGACAGGCGGAGCGAACTTCTTATTCGTTACCAAGGACGGTAAGGTTATCACTCCCAAGTCTGACAGTATACTTCCTTCCATCACGAGGCGCTCGCTTATGCAGGTAGCCAAAGAGTATCTCGGACTTGAAGCCGAAGAGCGAGAGATATATGCAGATGAGCTTAAGGATATGGCAGAGTGCGGTCTGTGTGGAACGGCTGCGGTTATCTCTCCTGTAGGTAAGATCGTTGATCACGGTAAGGAGATTTGCCTTCCTTCAGGCATGCAGGAGATGGGTCCTGTCACCAAGAAACTTTATGATACTCTTACGGGTATTCAGATGGGACGTATTGAAGCTCCGAAGGGATGGATACATGTCATTGAATAGCTTTTGAGGCGAGGGAGATATTGCATGAGACTGACTACAGTGATCGCAGATATCAAGAGCAGATTATTTGCCGTATGTATGGCTGCTTTGGCAGCCATATGTACGGCAATGTTTTTTTGCGGGGATAAAGCATATGCCGCGACCGGAGAGAGAGATCTCCTTGGAGAAGGGACAAACTACACTTCCATATTGTATAATTCACAAAACGGCCTTCCGACTTCGGAGGCCAATGCCATAGCACAGAGTTCGGACGGGTTCATATGGATAGGAATGTACTCCGGACTTATACGATATGATGGTACGAATTTTTACAGGTTTGATGCATCTACAGGTATCTCAAGCGTGCTGTGCCTGTATGTGGATTCCAAGGACAGAGTCTGGATTGGTACCAATGAGAACGGCGTGGCCTGCTATGATCATGGCGATATCAATGTATACGGCAGATTAGAGGGCATGAAGTCCTATTCAATACGTGCCATTACGGAGGATGATGCCGGCAATATACTGATAGCCACTACCCAGGGTATGGCTTATATCGATCCGGGCCTTGAGTTTCATATCATAGACGATCCTCATCTTAACAATGAATATATCTCAGAGATCCATAAGGATGATGATGGTATTATATACGGACTGACACTTGATGGTGATGTATTTAAGATAAATGATCTTGCCACCGAAGTATTTTACAGCCATGAGCGGATAAACGGATATTCGATCAGCAGCATCTGCCCTGTGCCGGGACAGTCCGGCGTGCTATACATGGGTACACAGAATTCGGAATTCCTTATAGTAAGGCTCAGTGATTCGGTGAGTGTTGAGAGAAAGTACGATATCGCTCCGATCAAGACAGTGGCGGCCATTTTTGAAAGTGATGGAATTACCTGGATCGCCGCCTCTAACGGGATCGGCTATATTGATTCGGGCAAGGTGTATCATACACTGACGGATATCCCTCTTAATAATTCCATAGAGTGTGTGATCAAGGACCACGAGGGCAATATGTGGTTTACTTCCACCAGGCAGGGTGTCATGAAGATGGTCAATGACTGCTTTACGGATATCAGTTCGATGGCAGGGCTTGGCACGATGGTGGTCAATTCTACATGCGTAAGAGGAGATTTGCTCTATATTGCTACGGATGAGGGACTTAAGATCGTATCACTTAAGGATTATTCGATCAGAGAGAATGAACTTACGAAACTTCTTGACGGCGTACGTATCAGATGTATAAAAGGGGACAGCAAGAATAATCTCTGGTTATGTACTCACGGTCGTAACGGACTTGTGTGTTACGGAATTGACGGTAAGATCACCCTATACAATGAAGCTGCGGGATTAGAAGCGGACAGAGTGAGAGCCTGCATTGAGAGAAAGGATGGCAGTATTGCCGTTGCCACGAGTAACGGTCTGTATCTTATTAATAAAGGAAAAGTGACCGGACATTACGGACAGGAAGACGGTATCAATAATCTTGAGATTCTTTCGGTGGCTGAAGGACCGGACGAACGTCTGTATATAGGAAGTGACGGAGCCGGTATATTTGTGATCGACGGAGCAGGTGTGACTCACCTCGGTCATGAAGACGGACTTACCAGTGATGTGGTCATGCGAATAAAATGGGACGATGAGCGTCAGATGTTTTGGATGATCACATCCAACTCTATCCAGTATATGAAGGATGGAAGGATATTTCATGTATCCAATTTCCCCTATTCCAATAATTTCGATATCTGTTTTGATATAAGAGGAAGAGCGTGGATCTTATCTTCGAACGGAATATATGTTGCTAAGGTGGATGATCTTGTGGCCAATCGTAAGGTAGAGTACAGATTCTACGATACTCAGAGCGGACTTCAGTATATCACCACGGCCAATTCGAGAAACTATATGGATGAAGCCGGCAGGCTCTATATATCGGGATCTACCGGTGTGTGTATGGTAGATATCAATATGGAGAGTGATACCAACAATACAGTCAAGCTTGCCATACCTTCGGTGATTGTAGACGGAGAGGTGATACCGCTTAAGGGTAAAGATACCGTTACGCTTGCGCCCAACAGCAAGCGTCTTAATATCAATGCCTATGCCATTACGTATAAGCTTAATAACCTGCGTATCAGCTACCATCTGTCGGGGTTTGACCAAGGTGCCATACAGACGACCAAGCAGGATATGGAGACCATAAGCTATACGAACCTTGATGGTGGAAGGTATGTATTCTATCTCAATGTCATCAACGAAGAGACCGGACAGATAGATAAAAGTGCATCCATCACGATCATTAAGGAAGCGGCGATCTATGAAAGAGCATGGTTCTGGGCGCTTGTGATGATAGTTACGATCCTGCTTGTCGGATTTATCATATGGAAGCATTTCCAGAAAAAGAACCGTATCCTTTTGGAAAAACAGGAAGAGGATGAGAAATTCATCAATCAGATCATTCATACTTTTGCCAAGTGTATCGATACGAGAGACAGACAGAACAGAGGCCATTCGTTCAGAGTGGCATATTATACAAGGCTTTTGGCGGAGAAACTCAAGGAAAAACGCGGTTATACCAGGGAACAGATCAATGAGTTTTACAATATCGCGCTTTTGCACGATATAGGCAAACTCAGTATCCCCGATGCAATACTGAATAAGAATTCCAAGCTTGATGATAATGAATACATGGTCATGAAGAGCCATGCGGCCATCGGTGCAGATATTCTTAAGGATGTCAATATAGTCAAGGGATTGTCAACGGGCGCCGGGTGTCATCATGAGAGGATAGACGGAAAAGGATATCCGAATGGTCTTAAGGGTGATGAGATACCTGAAGTGGCCAGGATAATCGCTGTTGCGGACACTTTTGATGCGATGTATTCTACGCGTCCGTACCGTAAGCAGCTTGATATCAATGTGGTGCTTGAAGAGATCAAACGTATCAGAGGCACTCAGCTTGAGGAAGATGTAGTCGATGCACTTTTGGAATTGTGTGAGGAAGGTGTGATCGAATGGAATAAGGTCAATGAAGAACTGTTTGGTAAAAAGCCCTAAGACTGATCATAAGAACAGTTCGATAATATAGACCGTGACGCATGCAAGGACTGACACCTGTAAGAGGCCTGCCCCGAACCATGCAAGCAATATAGCGACTATGAAGGCTACGACACCCGCTGCGGGACTGTTCGTAGCCTCTATTATTGCCGGGAAAGTCATGACTGAAAGCGTCACGTACGGCACATAATAGAGAAATGAACGGACGAAATTGTTCTTTATCTCCTTGCGGATGAGTGTGAGTGGCAGGACACGGATAAGGTATGTTACGGCTGCCATTATGATCATATATACATATATATTATGCTTCATGGTCTGTACTCCTTATGGTGTCTTTTTGATGGGTCTCATCCGGTATGGCGTCCGTTGCATGATCGTCAGCATGATAAGGGTCATCTTTTATCGGGAAAAGTATAGATGCCGCAGCCGATATGGCAACTGTGAGCAGTATCACCCTGAATCCCGACGGAATGCCGGATATGAGAGGCATATATGTAAAAAGAGCACTAAGCACCATTGAGATGCTTGTAAGTCCCAGTATGACTTTGCTCTTGCGCGAAGGCGGAATGATAATGGCTATGAACATGCCGTAGAGTCCGACGCTTAATGCGCTGACTACGCGCCCGGGAAGGATATTGCCCATGACGACACCGAAAAAAGTGCCGAGTGTCCAGCCCGGAACGGCTACAAGCAGAGCACCGTACGGGTAGAGCGGATTGAGTTTGCCGGGTACGCCGATGGATATGCCGAAGATCTCATCCGTTACACCGTAACCCACAAGCAGTCTGTGGAAAAACGGGGTGGATGGATCGAACTTCTGCGACAGCGCACTGGACATAAGCATATAACGGGCGTTGGTGACCAGTATCATGATCGCCATCTCGATATATGCCGCATTATCGCGCACCAAAGTAAAGCCTGCGTACTGACCTGCGCTGGCCAAATTGGTGGCGCTGACTATTGCTGCGCTGACAGCAGTAAAGCCTGCACTCTTGGCCACTATTCCGAGAGTGAAGGCTACTGCAAAATAACCCAATGCTATGGGTATACCATCTCTGATTCCGTTGCGAAATGCCTGTCTGTTAGTCCACATGTCTAGAAAAATCTGGTGATATCATCTACCGCTTTGCGCTTGGGCGCTTCGGGATCCGATGCTCTGACACCTACTGATATGACGCTTACCACGCGCTGACTCTCAGGTATGGAAAGCTTATCTCTTAGCTTCTGACCGTCCCTTATACCCATGATAAGTGTATCGAGACTCATATCTCTTGCTCTTAATACAAGGTTCTCGTTCTGAAGACCGAGATCGTAAGCACCCCATTCGTCACCGAGTTCATTCTCGGCAACACCCTCTCTGGTAAAGCCGGATCTCTTGGTCTCAAATGCCGTAACTATCAAAGCCTTGGCGTTGGTACAGTTATTGGCATTGAATTCGGGAAGACATTCGGTGGCGATCTCCTTGATCTTATCGGGAGTCATCACTACATAGTAGCGTCCGGTCTGTGAATTCTTCCAGGAAGGTGCCTGCACCGCACTGGCGATCAATTCCTTTATCTGATCTTCAGTAACGATCGCATTATTCTGATATGCTCTGATACTTCTTCTTGTCTGTATAGCCTGAACCAGTTCCATAGTAACCCCTTTCCGGAACCTGCGTTCCGTAACCTTCGTTTTTGGTTGCAGAAATAATTATAGCATATTTTTTTTGGACATATTATACAAAAAAGCCTTGCTACATTTTGGCTATTATGCTAGAATATCCACTGACAACATACAAACGTACGCCGCAGGCGGACAGTATGGACTTTTGTACAGTCTGCACGGACAGGCTGGCGGGAACGGACAAATATGGACAGGAAGAAGTCGGAATATTTTATCGTAAGACAGAGTGCTCTGCCCGAGGTACTTCTTAAAGTAGTGGAAGCCAAGCAGATGTTGGACAGGCAGCAGGCCATGTCGGTTGCCGAGGCTGCGGAGAAGGTAGGCATCAGCAGGAGTTCCTTCTATAAATATAAGGATGATGTATTCAGATTCCATGATGACTTACAGGGTACTACGATCACCCTCACCTTCAACATGGATGATGAGCCGGGACTGCTTTCGGATGTGCTTAAGATAATAGCAGATGCAAGAGCCAATATCCTGACCATACATCAGAGTATCCCGATCGGCGGTGTTGCTTCTCTCACCATCAGTATTCAGCTGTTGGATGAGACGGGAGATATATCGGATATGATTGAGCGCATGGAGGAACAAAACGGTGTTCATCATGTGCGGATAAGCGCTAAGGGCTGACGCATATCTTAGTAGCTGATTGTTTTGAACATAATAGGAATGGAGATAAAGGTATGATTAAGGTAGCGGTATTAGGCTATGGAACAGTCGGAAGCGGTGTGGTGGAAGTGCTTCAGGACAACAGAGAGTTGATCGCGGGAAGGCTTGGAGAGGATATCGAGGTTAAGTATATTCTGGATCTTCGAGATTTTCCCGGGGACAAAAATGAAAGCCTTGTTGTGCATGATGTGAAGACCATTATGGATGATCCCGAGGTGGACATCGTGTGCGAGACCATGGGCGGAGTGGGAGCTGCTTATGAATTTACCAAAAGCGCCCTCACGGCAGGCAAGAGTGTGTGTACATCCAATAAGGAACTTGTGGAGAAGCACGGAGCCGAACTTTTAAAGCTTGCATCTGAGAACGGTTGCAATTATCAGTTTGAGGCAAGTGTCGGTGGCGGCATTCCGATCATTCGAGTGATCAATACATCACTTGCACCGGAACGCATAGACAGCATCAAGGGAATACTTAACGGTACCACGAATTACATCCTGACCAAGATGGCGGATGAAGGCGCGGATTATGCCAGCGTGCTTAAGCAGGCACAGGATCTGGGTTATGCCGAGCGCAATCCGGAGGCTGATGTTGAAGGTCATGATGCAGGTCGTAAGATAGCTATTTTGGCTTCGCTTATGACGGGTAAGGATGTAGCTTATGATGATATATATATAGAAGGAATAACTGCGGTTGAGCCTGTTGATTTTAAGTTTGCCGACAGGCTTGGGCGCAGGATCAAACTGATTGCAAGGGCTGACAGGAATGATGACGTCGCGATCACGGCTTTCGTGGCGCCGCATATGATACCAAAGGATCATCCATTGGGCGGAGTCAATGATGTGTTCAATGCTGTTTTGGTAACCGGCAATATGCTTGGTGATGCAATGTTCTATGGCAAAGGAGCCGGCAAACTTGCGACGGCCAGTGCCGTTGTATCGGATGTGATCGATCTTGGCAGGGCTAAACTTGCAGGAATATCACTTCCCTGTGTATGGTCTGAGGACAAGGCTGTGCTTAGGGCGCATGATGAGAAAAAAGAGAGTTTCTTTGTGAGAACCGCTTCGGTCGACGCAGATAAACTTGCATCCGTGATCCCCGGCGCGACCAAAGTAGCAGATGCAGACGGACAGACAGGGTATGTGGTTGATGATATATCTGAAAAGGAATTAAACGGTGCGATCGAAAGATCGGGTGTGTGTGTTAGGAAGATAAGACTTGCGTAGAGTGTTGGGGCAAAATTGCAGAACCCGACTTGGAGGAGATTATGAAAAAAGTTGTTAAATTCGGAGGAAGTTCGCTTGCCAGTGCGGAGCAGTTTATGAAGGCGGGTGAGATCGTCCGCAGTGATAAAGCGCGTATGTATGTGGTGCCCAGTGCACCCGGCAAGAGATATAACAGTGATACCAAGGTTACCGATATGCTTTATGCCTGCTACGAGCTTGCGGCTGCAGACAAGGATTTTTCCAAGCAGTTAAAGGCTATCAAGAGCAGATATGATGAGATCATATCCGGACTTAAGTTGAGTCTTAAACTTGACGATGAGTTTGTGACTATTGAGAAGAACTTTAAAGACAAAGCCGGCAAGGATTATGCCGCAAGTCGCGGAGAGTTTTTGAACGGCAAGATCATGTCGGCATATCTTGGTTTTGAATTTATCGATGCCGCCGAGGTGATATTCTTTGACGAACAGGGAGAGTTTGATTCGGAGAAGACCAATAAAGTGCTGGGTGACAGACTTAACGGCATGAAGAATGCCGTGATACCCGGATTCTACGGCAGTCTGCCCGACGGCAAGGTAAAGACCTTCTCAAGGGGAGGCTCGGATATAACAGGTTCGATCGTATCCAGAGCAGCCAAGGTGGATATATATGAGAACTGGACGGATGTGTCGGGCTTCCTTGTGGCTGACCCCAGGATCATAGATGATCCGGCAGGAATTGATACGATCACATACAGAGAACTCAGAGAGCTTTCGTACATGGGAGCATCCGTGCTGCATGAAGATGCGATCTTCCCCGTTAGACGCGAGGGCATACCGATCAATATCAAGAATACGAATGCGCCTGAAGACAGCGGTACATGGATCGTGGAGAGCACGGCCCAGAAATCCAAGTATGTAATAACCGGTATCGCCGGTAAGAAGGGATTCTGTTCGGTCAATATAGACAAGGCCAAGATGAACAATGAGATCGGATTCGGCCGTAAGGTGCTGCAGGTCTTTGAAGACAATGGAATCAGCTTCGAGCATATGCCTTCCGGCATAGATACGATGACGATATTTGTCCATCAGGATGAGTTCATGGACAAGGAGCAGCAGGTCGTGTCGGGCATACACAGACTTGCCCATCCCGACAGTGTGGAGATAGAGGCGGATCTTGCGCTTATAGCGGTGGTTGGACGTGGAATGAAGTCGACCAGAGGTACTGCAGGAAGGATATTCTCGGCTTTGGCTCATGCGGATGTCAATGTAAAGATGATCGATCAGGGATCATCTGAGCTTAATATCATAATCGGCGTGGCCAATGCAGATTTTGAGACGGCGATCAAGGCAATATACAATATCTTTGTAATGGCCAAGCTCTAGATCCGGAATGAAGATGCATGATCTTGAAGTGTGCGCGATATAAGATAATTGCTTCTCATACGTGCATAGTGATATAATAAACTGCAAATAATTCTTTTTATCTATAAATTTTCAGAAAATATATACAATGCCCGAATTATAGCGTATAATATACAGTACGTGGAATTATCCCACGTGCTGTATTTTTTATCATGATTCTAACAGATGGTGTGAAAGGAGAATGGGCATTATGGAAGATGCTAAGAAGAAGTATGGTACCAACGGTATCAGATTTAAGCTTGTCTTTATCATGATCCTCCTTGTTATAGTACCGCTGACCGTTGCTACGATCTGCTCGGTTGTGACTATGACGAAAGATGCACTCAGTGCCGGGGAGACACAGAACCTGCAGCAGGTTGAGATCGTTGAAGGACAGTTTAATTCCCTTATGGAGAAGAATATCCGCGTTATGGATCTTTTGGCCAGAGAGGCTGTTACGGCAGATATGGTAGCAGATCCGCTTAATGAGACTTTGCTTGCGGAATATGCGCCGAACCTTCAGGCTATCGATGCAGTCTTTAATGACGGCAACAGTACGGTGCTTACCGGAGCAGACGGCCAGAATATCGTCAGATCCATGGGCAATCTCGTAAGCATAGCTGAAAGAGAGTATTTTAAAGAAGGTATGAAGGGCAATGTCTTTGTCGGCAATGCCACGATCGGTAAGACTACCGGTACGCTCATTACTTCCATGGCAGTTCCGGTCAAGATAGACGGAAGCGTCAAGGCTGTTATCACACGTAACTACAGTATAGATATCCTTCATGACATACTTGCTTCTCAGGTGGCATCCGATCAGATCATGCTCATTGCCGACAAGTCCGGTGCGATGATCGCCGATTCGAGAGCCGTTATAGATATCAATGAAGAACTTGTGGATTTAAGCGGTGAGCAGTTCTTTACGTCATCAAGCGAAGAAGGAACATACATCACCACTGATAATGGAAGAAAGGTTGTTGTATCTTACTCTACAGAGCCTATCACAGGATGGAGAATAGTAATAGAGAGAGATTATGCTTCCATTATGAGTTCTTCCAGAAGGACAGCCATTGTTCTTATAATAATCGGAGTTGTACTTGCAGTGATCGCAGTTATCGTTGCATTTGCGTTTGCCGGCAATATCAATGGTCCTGTAGTGGCTATCAATGAAGCTTTGGCAGCACTTGCTGACGGAAGATTTATGGATGTGGAACGCTACACAGACAGAAAAGATGAGTTTGGCGAGATGATCAAGTCGACCAATACGGTTACGGATACTTTGAGAGATATCGTTACCGGAATCAAGGCTTCTGCATCAAGTGTGGCCATGTCAGCCGAAGAACTTGCAGAGAGTGCAGAGCATATCTCCAAGACTACCGACGATGTATCCGAGGCAGTACAGGAGATCGCCAACGGTGCTACTCAGCAGGCTGATGAGATCCAGGAAGCCAATACCAATACAGGTCGCATAAGCGATAATATCCAGAGTGTAACAGACAATTCTACATCGCTTTCAGATACCGCAGACACCATGAGCGGCAACAGTAAGGAAGCTGCAGGTGAACTTGAGAAGCTCAAGAAGTCATCAGATCAGATGAGTAAGGCTGTGGATGAGATCACGGAGCGTATCTCTGCTACAGGTACAGCCGTAGAGAATATCTCATCAAAGGTAGAAGCTATCAACTCTATCGCATCGCAGACCAATCTGTTGGCACTTAATGCTTCGATTGAGGCAGCAAGAGCCGGTGAGGCAGGTAAGGGATTCGCAGTTGTGGCTGAAGAGATCGGCAAACTGGCTGATGATTCCGCACAGAGTGCTAACGAGATCAGAGAGCAGATGAGTGCATTGCTTGTAGAGTCACAGAGTGCGGTTGCTACGGCTCAGGAAGTCAGAGAAGTTACCGAGAGTCAGAAAGAGATACTTGAAGCTACCATTGAGAGTATCAATAAGCTCATCAATGATATCGCTACGATGGTTACCGGTGTGGGTACTATTACAGACGATGCAAGCGCATGCGGCGTATCAAGAGATGTCATCGTAGAGACCATGAATTCACTGTCAGCGATTTCTGAAGAGAATGCTGCTTCCTGTGAAGAGACCTCGGCATCCATGCAGGAACTCAATGCTACTGTCAATACACTGTCGGGTGCAGCTGATAACTTAAGGAATATTTCCGATAAGCTTATCAATGATATGAGTTTCTTTAAGGATTAATAAAGCGAATAAGTATTGGGGTGTTAATATAGGGTTCGGAAAGCTTGCTTTCCGGGCCCTTTTGCATGTGTGCCTGCCGATCTTGCTTAAAATATTTGGCCGGAATCTGTATGGTGAAATGTTCAACTATAACG
>JAILKC010000074.1 GCA_024694055.1 Lachnospiraceae bacterium
TACAGATTCTTTGCTCGCACAGGTTGAAGATATCGTAGGTCATTATATCGGCCTTACCAATAATAAATATGACGAGATGATGGGTTCGCTCCAGGAGTGTTATGAACTCGTAAGAGCCAACAGAGCGGAGCTTATTCATACTGCGGTTGATGATACAGGACTTAATGTTGAGGATTTTATCAGCGAGAGTACTGAGGCTGCAGAAGCAGTCAGATCCGGACAGGGTGTGGATGTGCATCCTCAGACCGGTTCTGTTAGCAGTGTTGCTGCAGAACCTAGGGTTGATACATCAGCTACAGCACCTGCAAGTGCTTCGGCTGACCTTAAAGATTCGTCGGATGATACCGATGGAGGCTTTATAAATCTTGATCTTATATAGGATGACCGATTGGCTTATTGAGGGCTGTATATTACAGCCCTTTTTTCGTAGAATACATATTTTACATAAGGGGAATATATGACGGTTGTAGTTATCGATCCGGGACATGGTGGGGACAATCTCGGCGGCCATACCGATGAGTTTATAGAGCAGGAACTCACATTAAAAGTTGCCAATGTCATGTATGATCGACTGAAACAATATGATGATGTTGAAGTATATCTGACTCGTGACAACAATACAGATCCGGACTTAAGCCGTAAGGACAGAGCGAAAATAGCTGCAGATCATAATGCGGATCTTTTTATATCGCTGCATTTTAATATGTCTGAGAATCATGATCTGTACGGAGCGGAAGTCTGGACTTCGGCTTTTGGTGAGTATTATGAAAAAGGTGCATCCTTTGCATCCATTGTTATGGATTCCCTGCACGGAGAACTCGGATTTTTTGATCGTGGTATCAAGACGCGTATCGGCGATGACGGAACGGACTATTACGGCATCATCAAATACGGAACAGAGCTTAACATCCCTTCTGTTATCATAGAGCATTGTCATATGGATGAGAGTCGTGACTATGATTTTTTACACGAGCATGGTGAGGACTCTTACACGATACTCGGACAGGCCGATGCGGACTGTGTTGCCAAGTATTTTAGGCTTTCTTCTTCAAGCCTTGGGTTGGACTATTCTTCATATGAGGCTCCGGTGTTAAGTGCTTATGAGCCAGTGCTTCCCGATGATACTGCACCTGAGACATGTGAAATAGAATTGCTGGATGCAGATACGGTATCAGGTACGGCACTTGTGCGTATGAATGCTTCAGATTCGGATTCGATCATACAGTATTACAGATATTCACTGGACGGCGGTGTGAGTTTTACCAAACTTTTACCATGGAATGATGACATAGAGGCCGGGCAGTCATGTGAAAAGGATAACGTTAATGCCTCCATTGAGCTTGCCCCGGGTAAAGAGTCCGAACTGATAGTCAGGGTATACAACAGATATGATAAGTATACAGACAGCAATCTTATTGTTTTGCCGGCTGCAGAGATAAAGGAACAGGAGACTGAGACGGCACAGTCAGCCGATTCTGTTGATGAAGATGACCTTAAAGCTTCAGAATATGATGAGATAGTTGCTGTGCCGGGCGAATTGGGTGCTGCAAAGGGATCATATAATGGATTGTTGATATCCGGTGCAGCGATAGTTATATGTATAGCGGCGCTTTTGACGGTGATACTTGTTTTGGTATCTTCAAGCCGCAGAAGGAAAAAGCGAAAAAGACGCAGGAGATATTAGAGATTCATGGATTTTTTATACAAGAAGCAGCCAAAAGGAACATTTGAATATGCTTCATATAGGAGAAAGATCGACATATGTGTCATGATCATCATGTTTTTACTGGCGCTTGGACTATATGTGATCGGTCGAGTATCTACGGGAAGTAACAGGAACATTCTTACCATAGTTGCGGTGCTTGGACTTCTGCCTGCAAGCAAGATGGTGGTAGATGTAGTTATGTGTTTTAAGGTGCGTCAATGTGATGTGACATTTAAAGAGCGTATAGACAGCGAGGTAGGTGCGCTTACCGGAATGTATAATATGTATTTTACATCTTATGACCGCAATTTTATGCTTGCGCATCTGGTCATCACTTCTGATTCAGTGATAGGCTGTTCGACTGCAGGCTCGTTTGATGAAAAAGCTTTTTCTGCGCATTTGCAGGATCTTCTTTTGAAAGAAGGGATTAAAAATGTGCTTATCAAAGTATTTACTGATGAAGATAAGTATATAACCAGACTTAGGGAACTTAACTTAAGTGATCAGGATAAGTCGCCTAATCCCGATATATACAGACTGATATATAATGTAACACTTTAGGATAAAGATATGAACAGACTCGCTTTGTCGGACCGTATACTTATGCAGGTTGATAAGCCTGCTAGATATATCGGCAATGAGATTAACAGCGTAATCAAGAATAAAGATGAAGTAGATATCCGTTTTGCCGTCTGCTTTCCCGATGTATATGAGATAGGTATGAGTCATCTTGGGTTGCAGATACTCTATGGTATGTTTAACGAGTATGAGGATGTCTGGTGCGAGAGGGTATTTTCTCCTTGGACAGACTTGGATCCGATCATGAGGAGAGACAATATCCCCCTTTTTATGCTGGAAAGCCAGGAGCCCGTGCGGGAGGCGGACTTTCTTGGTATAACGATCCAGTATGAGATGTGCTATACCAATATACTTCAGGTTTTGGATCTGTCAGGAATTCCACTTCGAGCATGCGACAGAGGCGAAGATGATCCTATTGTGATAGGCGGAGGGCCATGCACATACAATCCGGAGCCGATCGCAGATTTTTTCGACATGTTCTATATCGGCGAAGGAGAGACGAAGTACAGGGAACTCTTTGACGTATATAAAGAAAACAAAAAAGTACATGGCACCAGAGAAGATTTTCTGATCAAAGCTGCAGGTGTTCACGGCATCTATGTTCCGAAATTCTATGATGTCACGTACAAAAAAGACGGCACAATAGAAAGTTTTGCTCCGAATCGCCCCGGTGTTCCGGCAAAAATTGATAAGGAGATAGTACGTGATCTGTCAGGTGCATATTATATTGACAAGCCTGTTGTGCCTTTTACGAAGGTCACGCAGGACAGAGTGGTGCTCGAGATACAGAGAGGCTGTATAAGAGGCTGCAGATTCTGTCAGGCAGGGCAGTTATATCGTCCCGTAAGAGAAAGAGACCTTGATTTTTTAAAGGAAAGAGCTTTGACACTTCTTAATAATACGGGACATGAAGAGATATCTTTGAGTTCTCTGAGTTCAAGCGATTATTCCAATCTTGAAGCACTTGTGGACTTTCTTATAGATGAGTGTAAGAGCAGATCAGTAAATATATCTCTGCCATCGCTTCGTATAGATAATTTCTCCGTGGACGCGATGAGTAAGGTTCAGGATGTTAAGAAGAGTTCCATCACATTTGCTCCTGAAGCGGGCTCACAGCGTATGAGGGACGTTATCAACAAAGGCATTACGGAAAAACATATTCTCCGCGGTGCAAGAATGGCTTTTGAAGCCGGCTGGACCAGGATCAAACTCTATTTTATGCTTGGTCTTCCCGGTGAAGAAACAGAGGATATCGAAGAGATAGCCGTGTTGTCCGATAAGATCGCCAGAGAGTTTTTTGATGCCGTTCCCAAAGATAAAAGAGTCAATGGACCGGTACAGATAGTTACGAGTACGTCGTTCTTTGTTCCCAAACCATTTACGGCATTCCAGTGGGCTCCACAGGATACCAAGGAATCATTTAAGGAAAAGGCATACATACTCAGGCAGGCCGTTATTCGTCAGCTTAATCAGAAGAGGATCCAGTACAACTGGCACGAGACTGATGTGAGTGTGCTTGAAGGGATCCTTGCAAGAGGCGACAGAAAACTGTGTGATGCGATCGAACTTGCATATAAAAAAGGCTGCATGTATGATGCGTGGAGCGACACGTACAGAGATGATCTCTGGATGGAGAGCTTTGATGAATGTGGTATAGATATAAGTTTTTACACCACGAGAGAAAGGAGCCTTGATGAGATATTCCCCTGGGATTTCTTATCATGCGGTGTGAATAAGGAGTTCCTTAAGGCAGAATGGCTGCGCTCCAAGGAAGGTATGGTCACACCCAACTGTGCCGATAAATGCAGTGGTTGCGGTGCAGGCAGTTACGGCGTCGGTATATGTATAAAAAAGAGTTCTTAGTTATGGTGGTATCATACGGGTATATTTCGGATGAAACTTAGAATAAAGTTTTCCAAGCATGGTCCGGTCAAATATATAGGACATCTGGATTTCATGCGATACTTTCAAAAGTGCATAAGAAGAGCAAAGGTTGATATCGCATATTCGAAGGGTTTTTC
Organism: Lachnospiraceae bacterium; assembly: GCA_024694055.1. Lineage (GTDB taxonomy): Bacteria > Bacillota > Clostridia > Lachnospirales > Lachnospiraceae > Colinaster. The sequence goes on from JAILKC010000074.1 coordinate 4,306, forward strand.
GCCTCACCAGATCATGAGTTTTGCATTGGCGCTGGGAGTTGGGGTTGAGACTGACGGAGATTATCTTGATATTGAAGTCAATTCCATGGACAGTACGCAGGCAGTTATGGACAGTCTTAATGAGACCATGGCTGACGGTGTCAGGGTGGAGAATGTCGTGGCCCTTAAGGATTATACTCCCAATGCGATGAGCAGCGTTTCTGCAGCGGGCTACAGACTGATACCCAAAGAGGGCGTATATGCAAGCGATGTGGTAAAGGCATGTGATATGGTCCTTGGAAAGGACGAAATAATTGTTGCCAAAGAGAATAAAAAAGCCAAGAAAAAGGGCAAGGCCGTAGAGGGTGTCAATGATATTATATATACGGACATCAAGGATCATATATATGAATGCAGTATGACGGAGAATGAACTTTACTGTCTTGTAGATGCTTCCAGTGCCGGCAACGTAAGACCCTTGCTTTTGCTTGATGCCATATACAGTGAAGTGGGAGAGACACTTGACCCGCTTGATATCCAGGTGATACGTACGGATACATATACGGGTGTATATGGTGATGACAGAGGACTCGTTCCGTTGGACATGGTATAGCATTTGCTGATAGGAGTACACGTTATGATCAAAAATGCGGTTGTATGCACCTATTACAAGAAAAAGATACTTTGCCTGTATATTAATGACGGCGTTGTTCAGGACATGAATATGTATGACGACTGTGAAGTTCATCTTAAGAGTGTATATATCGGCAAGGTAAAGAATATTGTCAAGAACATTCAGGCTGCCTTTGTGGAGGTTGCACCGGGTGTTGTGTGTTTTCTAAAGCTTGAGAATCTCGATAAGATCAATGTGCTTAACAGGAATCGTGATAAGGCGGATTTAAGACAAGGCGATGAGATCCTCGTTCAGATATCCAAGGGTGCGGTAAAAGATAAGGCGCCTGTATGTACCGGCAGAATAAAGCTACCGGCGGATATTTTAAGAGATGTTTTGACCAAGGCTCCGATGAGGACCTGTTATAGCGTATTATATGGACAACAGAGCCCATTTCTTGCATTTTTTGATAAGATTGCAGGGGAGAAGATAAGCAAGATCACCTGTGTGGATGACGATCTGTATCAGGAAGTCGATGCATATCTTGCCGGTAAAGGTGATGAAAAACTAAGAGCCAAGTTAAATCAGTATTCGGATCCGGATTATCCGCTCAATAAGCTTTATAAGATCGACAGCCTTATTGCAGAGCTTACCGGAAGAGTGGTATGGTTAAAAAGCGGTGCCAATATAGTTATCGATTATACCGAAGCTATGACTGTTATAGATGTCAACAGCGCTAAATCAATCATTGACAGACATGATGATCATATATACAGAGTCAACGCTGAAGCCGCTTTGGAGGCTTTCAGACAGATAAGATTGCGTAATCTTTCCGGCATGATACTTATAGACTTTATCAATGATGACAAAGAGGGGACCGACAGACTCATAGAATATGTAAAGGAACTTGCTGCATCGGATCCGGCCGGCTGCCATTATGTGGATCTGACCGGGCTTGGTATAGCGGAATTTACGAGGACCAAACAAGGTCATCCGATATATGAGTTGCTTTAACGAATAAGAGGAATTTGAAAGGAACGAACATATAATGAAAAAAGAAAATGCCAAGGTAATGGTGCATGTTGAGAATCTTCGTAAGGATTTTGATGCGCTTGAAGTTATAAAGGATGTCAGTCTTGACGTATATGAGGGCGAAGTGGTTGTGCTTTTGGGCCCGTCAGGAAGCGGCAAGTCTACTTTCCTTTGCTGTATCAACAGACTGGTTGAGGCGACATCGGGTACCATCATAGTAGACGGAATTGATATCATGGATAAACACACCAATATCAATAAAGCCAGAGAAAATATAGGTATGGTGTTCCAACATTTCAATCTGTTCAACAACAAAAAGGTCATAGAGAATATCATGTTGGCTCCTGTAGAACTTAAGATCATGTCAAAGGATGAGGCGAGAAAAAAAGCTTTGTATCTGCTTGACAGAGTAGGACTTGCAGATAAGGCAGACGTATATCCATCACAATTATCAGGCGGTCAAAAGCAGAGAGTGGCGATAGCCAGGGCGCTTGCAATGAATCCAGACCTTATCCTCTTTGATGAGCCTACCTCAGCGCTGGATCCCGAGATGGTCGGAGAAGTGCTTGATGTCATGAAAGAACTTGCTCAGGCAGGCATGACCATGATAGTTGTCACACATGAGATCGGATTTGCCAGAGAGGTGGCTGACAGGATTGTATTCATGGATGGCGGTTATATCGTAGAACAGGGTACACCGGAAGAAGTCCTGGGCAATCCCAAAGAAAAGCGTACGATAGACTTCCTCAATAAAGTGTTGTAAATATACTATGATTGTGTTTAGACGCACTTTGTGTATTCAAATAGCTGAGTTTTTGCCGCGGAAGAAATGAATAATCGCTTTTAAATAAAAGCCCTTCGTGAAAGCTTCGTAAGGAAGTGTACCCGAAGGGCTTAAATTTATTAATTGAATTCAGTGGAGTAGTAAGGGACGATGAGATATTCGCCTGCGTAGATGGCTGCGTCTTCGGCGAGGTGATTCGTGAATCGAATCTCATCTACGTGAGCTTCGACCGAGTCATAATGATCGTTGTATGATGAAGCGATGGATGTAAGAGTATCGCCCGGCATGATCATGACACTCTTGTAATATCTGTAGTAGTGCTCTGTATCGAGGCTTTCGGCGTGAGAGAAGATACGGCCTGCTCCGAGCCCTATGAATACTCCGGAGATAAGTATCGCGATCATGGCAGTAATAAATCTGAATAAACGCTGAGAATGTCTGCGGTTCTTCACCGGCCTGCCTGTAACTCTGGAAATATATACATGTCTTCTCATATCTTATTGCCTCCGTAACAATCGAACAAAGCGTTCGGAACAAATGTTTGCTATGATGAAATTATATCGAACACTTATTTGGATGTCAATAGCTTTTGCGAACATTTTTTCGAAATTTATATAAAAAACAGAACATTTTTTTGGAAAATATGTTTGCAAAGGGATGATTGCTGTGATAGAATAATCTCAAAGATAACGTGCAATCGCATGTTTTTGATTGGAAATACTTGTATTTTGGATACAGATTATTTGATATGGAGGTACATTATGGCAGGACAGGGTATTACAGCTAAGCAACAGCAGATCTTGGACTATATTAAGAATGAGATACTTGATAAGGGATATCCGCCTACGGTCAGGGATATATGTGAAGCAGTCAATCTTAAGTCTACATCTTCAGTATTTTCACATCTTGAGAGTCTTGAGAAGAAGGGATATATAAGAAGAGATCCTGCGAAGCCTCGTACTATTGAGATCATGGATGACAGTTTCAATATGTTACGTACGGAGACCACCTCGCTTCCCGTCATTGGGACGGTCGCTGCGGGTGAGCCGATCCTTGCAGAACAGAATATAGTGAATTATTTCCCGGTTCCTTCGGATATGATCCCGAATGGAGAACCCAGTTTTATACTTAAGGTCAAGGGAGATTCGATGATCAATGCCGGAATATTTAACGGCGATCAGATATTTGTGCAGTGCTGTAATACGGCACGTAATGGTGATACCGTTGTAGCTCTGGTAGATGATTCGGCCACAGTCAAGACATTCTATAAAGAGCGTGGCCATATCAGACTTCAGCCTGAGAATGATACCATGGAACCCATCATAGTCGATGACTGTCAGATACTTGGCAAGGTATTCGGAGTATTCCGGCTATACCATTAAGAGGATTTCATGTATTGAAAGTTATAATATAGATATTATTACCTTATAAAGGATAAAGGGGAAGTATGGGAGTTGCGATTTTTTTTGGAATATTGATATTTGTTGCGATCAGACTCGGATCCAAATCCGGACTAGGTTTAAGCGGGCTTTTGGATCCGACTTACAGGAACAATACGTCGCAGTCTAAGTCCGCCAGCGTGAGTAATCCACCGACTACTATACAAAAGAGTCCTGTGGCGATACGCAGAGAGCCGGCAGTTACAGCCTCTAATATGCGTAAGGAAGCACCTGTCAACAGACTGATGGATGACAGAGAGCATGATTGGCTGGCCGGACAGCTTAGAGATGAACGTGCGGCCAAAAGACGGATGAGCGATATGTTCGATCTTAAGATGGAACACACACGTAGCTGTGAAGCAGAGATGCTTCGTGACTTTCATTCAAGTAACTGCGATGCGGAAGGTATAGATACCGCCAAGGCATGAAATACAGAGAGCTTCGTACCGGCCGGCACGAAGCTCTCTGTATTTCATATTATACTGCTATATCATTCTTCACGCAGACGAAGCGATTTGGCGGCTTTGCGTTTGTGCTCGTCTTTCATGGCAGCATAGTGTTTACGTGTGGTATTGACATCCTTGTGTCCCAGGACATCGGCTACAAGATATATATCACCGGTTTCCTGATAGAGATTTGTACCGAAGGTACTCCGCAGCTTATGCGGAGTTATTTTTTTGACGCTTGTCACGTTGGAAGCATACTTTTTGACAAGATTCTCGACTGCACGTACCGTGATTCGCCTGTTCTGCATGGATAAAAAGAACGCATCTTCATGTCCGTCCATCGGGATTATGTGCTTACGTTCTTCCATATATGCCGTAAGAGCCTCGTATACTTCGTCTCCAAAGTATACAACATCCTCATATCCGCCCTTGCGACGTACTTTGAGTCTTGTATTGGCAAAGTCTATATCATTGATATCAAGTCCCACACATTCGGATACACGTATTCCGGTTCCGAGCAGCAGAGTTAATAAAGCAGTGTCCCTCACGGCGGTTTTGTTGTGATATGACATCTGTTTTTTTGTCAGATTGGTGCCTGCTTCGACCTGATCCAACAGTTCGGCCACTTCGTCGGGCTCCAAACGGATTATCTCTTTTTCGTGAAGCTTGGGCATTGGAACCAAAGCTGCGGGATTGGTCTCTATTAATTCGTTCTTGAAATAGTAGTTATAAAAAGAACGAAGCGATGCAAGCTTTCTGCTTTTGCCGCGTTCTTCGTTGAGTACTTCTTCGTCTTCCGAATTGGTGTAAAGCGAGAGATATTCCATATATTCTTCAATATCTTCCCGGCCGATCCGATCAAGTATGTTCATCGGAAGATCGCAGATATCATACTTTCGACATTCTGCGTTGTTCTTCATCATATATTCAAAGAAGACCCGCAGATCATAGGCATAAGCGATCTTGGTGCGGGATGCCATGGTGTCATTGTTGCCGCGAAAGAACATCTTGCAGAAGGATGGAAGAGTGGCAAGCAGTTCACGAAGCTTCTCGGTATTCTCTTTATTGACTTTATCGTGGTAATTCAGATTATTGGATGCCATGTATCAGTAGTGTGCTCCTTCTTGCCTTTCCCAACCTTTGATATTACTGTCACATATCGCTGTAAACATCCTGTTTTTGATTGCGGGATCCTCGACCATCATCTGCTTTAACAGATTGTGCGCATATTCCCGCCTTGTATTGCCGTCAGCGGGACAGGTACTCTTGACGACAGGGATGTCATATCTTCGCATAAAGCCTATTACATCCGCTTCATGTACGTATATAAGCGGCCTTATGACCGTTACGCACATACGGTCAAGGTAAGTGACGGGGGCAAAAGTATGAAACCTGCCCTCGTACATAAGCGAAAGCAGCATTGTCTCAACTACATCATCTCTGTGATGTGCATAGGCGACCTTATTGCAACCGAGTTCTTTGATGGTCTCATTAAGCGCTCCCTTACGCATCTTGGCACAGAGGGAACAGGGACTTGACTCCTTGCGCTCATCAAAAACTATCTGTGCAATATCGGTGTGGACAATGTGATAGTCAACACCAAGTTTATCACATAGAGCAGATACACCTTCAAAGTTCATGCCTTTAAACCCGACATCGACTGTGATTGCTATTATTTCAAAATGCTTTGGATAAAACTGCATAAGTCCATGCAGAGCATAGAGCAAAGTAAGACTATCTTTTCCGCCGGATATACCTACGGCGATCCGATCACCTTCCTCTATCATATTGTAATCATCGATGGCTCGACGAGCATAACTGTATAATTTCTGAAGTTTCATGCAAAATATTATAACTTATTTTGCAAGGATATGATATACTGTTTTTATGAGTAAAGAAGAGAAACGTAAAATGAAGTTATATTCCGGCAAGTACTTTAAATGGGGGCTTACCGGTTTTTTGGTCGCTTTAAGCAGCAGCGTGGCGATCTATCTTATATTCCACTTTAAGGATTTTACGGGTGGGATATCGTATGCATTAGGTGTGTTCACGCCGATTATCTACGGGCTTGTGATAGCATACCTGCTTAATCCTATTATGCGCTTTTTTGAGGTTAAATGTATTGGCAGGTATTACGAAAAACATGGCATAGTAGCGACTAAATCAGACAAGAAGCGTATCAGGACCATATCTGTGATTGCTACTATAATCATCGTGAGCCTGCTTATATATGCGTTCTTTAATTCGGTATTGCCGCAGTTGATATCCTCTATCGAGACTCTTATCAATAACTTTCCGACCTATTACAAGAATATCATCGGGTATGGTAACAGTCTTGCTGAGAAGTATAAGCTTTTAGACAATCCGGATCTGATCGCTCTGTACGACAAGTATTCGCTTGACATAGAAGAGTTTATCAAAGATAACATTTTTCCTAATGTCAAGACTACGGTCAGAAGCCTTTCTACCGGTGTCAAGACTGCGGTCAGCGCTGTGCTCAATCTTTTGCTTGGTATTATTTTTGCGGTATATCTGCTCTCAAGCAAAGAGAAGTATATAGGTATGGTCAAAAAGATTATGTATTCCCTTATGCCCAAGGAAAGAGTCAATGATCTGATGACTGATTTAAGATTCATTGATAAGACCTTTGGCGGCTTCTTAATAGGCAAGATAGTTGATTCTATCATTATTGGCATCCTTTGCTTTATAGGACTCAGCATTTTTAAGGTGCCTTTTGCGGTACTTGTAAGCGTTATTGTCGGAGTGACCAATATCATTCCGTTCTTCGGACCATATTTGGGTGCTGTACCGAGTGCATTTATCATATTGCTCATTGATCCGAAGAAGTGTCTTACTTTCCTTATTTTTGTCCTTGTATTGCAACAGATTGATGGCAATGTGATCGGACCTACGATACTTGGCAGTTCAATAGGCGTATCAAGTTTCTGGATCGTGGTATCGATCACTGTATTTGGTAGATTCTTCGGCGTTGGCGGCATGCTTATAGGGGTACCGTGTTTTGCATGCGCTTATGCATTCATCCGCAGAAGAGTCAATAACAGACTTGCTAAAAAAGGTATGTCCATTGCGACACTGTCATACGCTCAGGCCGCATACATGGATGAGGAGAATAAGCTTATCCCTTTAAGCGTATCCAAACAGAGCGGACAGCAGTACAGCCGATATATAGAGCTTAATCCGTCCATGAACGGTATAGAAGAAGGCAAAAGATCACTTATCTTAAGGATAGGTGATGGTTGCCTACATATAATCAATAAGCTCAAAGAGAAGATTGTTTCTATTAAGGGGAGACTATGACCATACTTTATTCTGCCAAGATTAAAGCCTGCTTAATCACCTATTTTGTGATATTGTTTTTGTTTCTGTATCATGTTCTGTTTTTTGCAGATATTCAGGATTACTTTAATGCTGCCCGTAATGCTGCGGCCAATGATTATACGGATAATTGGATGCTTGAATCTGGAGAGTGTGTGGATATCGATGATATCAGTTCCAAAGGCTTTAAGGAAGGCGTTACCGTATCAAAGGTGCTTCCGGAGAACATGGAAGAAACAGATTCTATTTGCTTTTCCACCAGCAATCTGAAGTTTGACGTATATGTGGATGATAAGCTGATCTATTCCTATGATACAAAAAAGAATTTTACCGGCAACGGAGACGGTATAGCATATCATATGATTGGATTGGGGCCCAAGGATGAGGGTGCTGTTATACGCATTGAAGGCAGGAGCGCCTTTTCTGACAAACACGGTGGACGCCTTAATAATATGAAGTACGGAAGGGAGGAGAACTTCCGCTATTTCCTGATGAGAAACAATATGGTCGGCGTGGTACTTTCATTTTTGATGACCATCTTTGGTGTGGTTGTTGCCGTATTCTATTTTGGCATGCGTCGCAAGAATGCGATCATCGGTTCGGCATGGGCTCTTGGCCTGTCAGCCATATTGTTTGGGCTGTGGAGTATATGTGATACCGGTATTCCTCAGCTTCTTACAGGAACTACATATGCTTCCAGAGAACTTGTATACGGGATTCTTAATCTGGCCGGAATGCCGCTTGTATTCTTTTTGTATTCGGTGACAAAGAGCAAGAGACGTGTTTTTTTCTATCTGTCATTTCTGATCACGGTTTTGAGCCTGGGTGGTCTGACATTTTGCAGATATGCGTTGGGCATTGATCTGCACCAACTCTCGGCGCTTCTCTATACATCTTATGGGTTGCATTTGGCGATTTTTCTTGTCATGCTGATAGACAACGAGATATACTGCCGCCGTAAAAAGATGTCTTCAAATCTTTTGTATTTCTATATTGGCACAGGAATATTTATTGCAGCGGCATCCATTGATATGATCAGATACAGCATAGATAAAAAAGGATCGATTGGTCATGGCAGTTGGCTTAGATTTGGGTTGGTATTCTTTCTGCTGTTTGTGGCGTTTCAGATCTTTGACTGGTGGTCAAGGGAGAAATCATCTCTTGAAAGAGACCGTTTTGTAAACAGACTTCTCCAATACATAATGGATGCAATGGATCCGGAAGAAAAAATCAATAAAGTCCTTGAGTATATGTGTGAAGAACTTGATGCTGACCGCGCATATATTTTTGAGGATATGAGGGATGGCACATTTGATAACACATATGAGTACTGCAATATAGGCGTTACGTCGGAAATCGACAATCTTAAAGGCCTGCCTTATGACGGTGTTGTGGATGTCTGGTATCAGCAATATATGTCCGGTGGACATGTGTTGATATACGATATTGAGAAGTATCGTGAAGTCAGCATGAATATGTATAATGTATTGAAACCTCAGGGGATTGAGACCCTTGTGACCGGACCGCTTATACTGGAGGGTGAATACATCGGTTTCTTTGGCGTGGACAATCCGCCTCCGGCAAGAATGGAAGAGATATCGGAGATCATCGGTCTGCTTACGTATTTTCTGTCAGAACTTGTGGCCAGAAGAGATTATCAGAGACGTTTGGTTGAATACAGCTATCAGGATTTCCTTACGGGGGTAGGCAACAGGCGCGCCATAAAACAGTTTGAGATTAAAAACCTTGATACTTCACAGCCGTATGGCTTTATCATGTGTGATATCAACGGACTTAAGTCAGTAAATGACAACGAAGGTCATGATGCGGGCGATGAACTGATAAAGAATGTTGCAAACTGCCTGATCGGTATATTCGGAAAGAGTAATATATTCAGGATGGGCGGAGACGAGTTTGCCGTATATGCGTTTGAAGATACTGCTCAGATACTTCAGGATAAGATTGATTCCTTTAAGAAAATGATCGATGAAAAAGGCTATCATGTGGCTGTCGGTTATTCTTATGCGGAAGAGGGGGATCCGGACTACAGAACCCGTAAGACTGAAGCAGATAACAAAATGTATGATGCCAAACGTGAATTTTATCTCAATGGCAATGACAGACGCAGGAGAGGAACCGATTGATGATATACGCTTCAATGACGTATGATATAAATCGGATTTGATCATGATCATAATAAGGAGGCGAAAAGCGCCTCCTTATATTATATTGATTCTTCGGCTTTTTCGTTCGTGTTCTCGGCAATGACCTCCTCAAATGCTTTGAGTGCGGCTTCTTCCACGGCGTCATCATAGCCCACAAGAGCTGCAAAAGGTGAAAACTGTGCGGCTCTGTCGGGAAGCGGCATATGCGTATGCTTTAAGGATACATGGTGAGGATGATCGATGATCCTCTCGTATTTGGTGATATCAGAACATTTACTCATGCTTTATGTCCTCCGATCTGATCATTACGCTTTATGGTCATAGCGCATTCCTGAAGGTCCGTGCCTTTTAATACGGCATTCTTGCCAAAGCGCTTCTTAAGCTCGAGTGTGGCTTTTTGAAGTGCTTTTTCTTTATTTAGTTTTTCTTCTTCGATACGATCGCGTTCATCACGCATGTCATAATCGGTAAAAAGATCAAGTTGCTCGTATGAAGGGGTGGCCGATGCCTCGGACTCTTCCACGGTATGAGATGCCGTGATGGAAATGCGTCTTACAGTGAGCATGGGATCGGTCATCTCGTCGTATAATCTTACGGCTGCTTCGGTAAAAAGTCGCGTGGACGCTGTAAAACGAGGGAGATTGGCTGAACCGTGGGCGGGTTCCGGAACCTGTCGACCGTAGTAGTCAACGGAGATCCTGCCTTTGTAGGTCTTTCTTACGATATCATCATCAAGTGCGGTTCTGTCATAGCCGATATGAAGAACCAATTGGTCGGTGACAAGTCCCTTGTCAACGAGGTCAAGCGACAGAACATCTGCCATCTCACGTACAATGATACGAGCTTCATCGTGTGTATATGGGCGCATAAGTACCTGTCCTGAGCCCAATGATGAAGCTTTGGGCTTGTATGACTTGATATGCTCCATGAGACATGGCTCATAGCCCCAGGCATGATCGATCAGTAACTCTGCATTGACGCCAAAGAGCCTGTAGAGCAGATCTTCATCCTGTTCGGAGCATAGCGCTATATCACCCATAGTGAACATTCCCTGCGCGGCAAGCCTCTTGGCAGTACCTCGTCCAACGCGCCAAAAATCTGTAATGGGAGTATGAGACCAGAGATTGCGTCTGTAAGAAGACTCGTCAAGTTCTGCTATACGTACGCCATTTGCATCCGGGCGTATATGCTTGGCCCATATGTCCATTGCGACCTTACAAAGGTAGAGATTCGTCCCGATACCGGCCGTGGCGGTGATGCCGACGGCTTCGTATATATCAAGTATCACCTTCATGATAAGAGCTCTCGGGCTCAACTCATATATCTTAAGATAATCGGTAACATCTATGAATACTTCGTCGCATGAATATACATGAATGTCCTCGGGAGCAAAATATCGCAGATAGATCCGATATATGTTCGTACTGTACTTCATATACTTGGCCATGTGCGGCGTGGCTATGATAAAATCAAGCTTAAGAGTAGGATCTGCCTTGATATCCGGATCATTATGAGAACTGCCGGAAAAAGAACCGCCTTTAAGCGCCGAAAGCCTGTCAGCATTGACGTGCTCTACGGTCTGCTTGACTTCAAACAGTCGTATACGTCCGGGGATACCGTAAGACTTAAGCGATGGAGATACAGCCAGGCATATGGTCTTGTCCGTACGTGAAGCATCGGCCACAACGAGATTGGTCGTAAGCGGATCGAGCCCACGTTCCTTGCATTCCACGGATGCATAAAATGACTTGAGATCTATAGCGGCATATATGCGGTTATCGTAAGTTACGGTCTTGTCATCCATAAGAGAATTATACCAAACAAATGTTCAGGACGCAATGTCGGTTTTGGCGAAACGGATTTATAAGGTTCGGATTGTCAGAACTCCGACAAAAAATGATATAATTAAGTTCGGAATATAAGAAGAATATAATCTGTGCGGATGATAGGATAAATTATGTTTTGCCGCAAAAGAAATATCCGGCAAGGCGCGTTTGCAGGGTCGCAGAATACATACGAAAAATGATTATCACATTTAGTGAGAATGGAGACTGGTTATGGGAACACATTACAGAAATTTTAAGACGGTAGTATATATCCCGGCTCAGATTGCGGAGAAATTTACAGCCCAAAAGCTCGAGTCCGATTATGAGTTTTTGGAGAAATACATAGGACTTGACAAGGTTTATCTTGAATCTCATCGCGGTGACTGTGATGTGAGCAATGAGCAACTGCTCATGATCAAGAGCTTTTTGGAACAGAAGGGAGTGACTGTATCCGGCGGTATCACAACGATAATTGAGGATTTTGACGGGGCTGAGAAAGGTAAGAGACGTCTCTTTAATACGCTTTGTTATACTGATCCTGCCATGCGTTTACGCATTAAGGAGATATCCGAGAATACGGCACGACTTTTTGATGAAGTTATACTTGATGACTTCTATTTCACGAATTGCACCTGTGAACGTTGCATACGTGAAAAAGGAGACAGAGACTGGGTGACTTTCAGACGTGATCTTATGAAAGATGTCTCAAAAAATCTCATAGTGGAACCGGCCAAGGCGGTCAATCCCGGTGTTAAGATGGTGATAAAATACCCAAACTGGAGGGAGTCTTATCACTATACGGGATATCTTCCGGATGTGCAGAGTGATATATTTGATGCTACATATATCGGTACGGAAACAAGAAGCCCGGCATACGCGGATCAGCATTTGCCGGAGTATTTGAGCTACAGTCTTGTCAGATTCATGGACAATGCATGGCCGGGAAGGTGCGGAGGCGGCTGGTTTGATACATACCAGTGCTGGTCTGTGGACAGATATCTTGAACAGGCTTATCTTACGGCATTTGCACGTGCTAAGGAACTCATGCATTTTCAATGGAGCGATCTTATAGATAATCCCTTTGTCTGTGCGATGGGACTGCAGCTTGGCAAGATCGATAAGATGCTTGACGACGTCAGTATACCGTCAGGAATACCTGTATATATTCCTCATACATCTGCGGGAGAGAATCACTTTGAGATGAGACTAGGCATGATCGGTCTTCCGACAGAACCCACGCCGACATTCCCGAAAAACGCATCAAAGCTCATTCTTACCGAGACTGCTGCGGGAGATCCGGATATAGTGGATAAACTTGCTAAATTCGTACAAAATGGCGGTGATGCAGTCATTACGACCGGTTTTTTACGGGTAAAACAGGAAGAACTCATACAGAGCGGACTCACAGAGAGCAGGCCGACCGGCAAGAAGTATGCCGTGACAAGATACCATATTACGGGAGATGAGGCCGGATATATTGAGAATAAGTCGCCCGTTCTTTTCCCGGAGTTGGTACATTGTAATAATGCTTCATGGTCACTTTTAAACGGAGGCGACGGTGATCTGCATACGTCGATATTCTTACGCAGCGCATATGGCAAAGGAAGACTCTATATTATGTCGGTGCCTGAGAATGATGCAGATATATATAAGCTTCCGACGGCAGTGACAGATGTATATAAGCGTACGCTCTTGTGTGAAGACATAGATACATACATATCCGGCAGGAATTGTTCGATGTTTGCCTATGATGACGGCAGTATGGTATTCTACAGATATGTCAAGGATGATCTTAAGCCGGATCACGTCAGACTGCATACCAATAAAAAAGCGAGCATACTTAAAAATGTGACTACAGGCAGAACATATCCGGTACATGAGATCAGGTTCAATGAGGATTTCGAAGAAGTTACGGAATACGTTGCTGACGCAGTGCTTATTCCCGGAGTGTTTGATCTATACAGATGGGAATAATGAATTGGAGGTTACCATGGATAAGGTTAATTGGGGTATACTTGGAACGGCCGGTATTGCAAGAGGATGTACGATACCGGGCATGCAGCTTGTAAAAAGCACGAATCTGTATGCAATCGCCGGCAGGAATCCGGAAAAAACGGAAAGCTTTAAAAATGAATTCGGCTTTGAAAAAGCTTATGCAAGCTACGAAGAACTTCTTGATGATGATGCGGTGCAGGCAGTGTATATACCGCTTCCGAATGATCTGCATATAAAGTGGGTGATCGAAGCGCTAAAAAGAAAGAAGCATGTGCTGTGTGAAAAGCCGCTTGCTCTTAATGCCGCTGAAGCAGCGAAGATGTATGCCACGGCAGAACAAAACGGCGTATATCTGATGGAAGCATATGCTTATCTGCACAGCCCTTATATCAAGAGTCTTACGGATGACGTTAAGAATGGTGTCATCGGAGAAGTGGACTATGTTGAGTCTGCATTTATCACACAGGGATATACCGAGGATTTCAGACTCCACAAAGAACATGGCGGTGGGGCGATGTATGATCTCGGATGCTATTGCACAACCATGATCCTGTCGCTTGTAGATGCCGAGCCCGTAATGGTTAAAGCGACGGCTGAGTTTTCTGATCTTGGCGTAGATCATAATACATCTGCCGTGATCAGATTTGATAATGGCGCCAGGGCTTCATTCAATGTAGGTATGATTTTTGCCGCAGGATCAAATTCGAGATTCGACAGACTGTATGTACACGGAAGCAAAGGATGCATTAAGTCTGATGTCGAATATAATCAAGCCGGAGAGCTTACATACAGGATCATTTCAGACGGCAAAGTGACAGAAAGGACTGTGATAGCGCCACAGAATTACAGCCTGGAGAATGAACAGTTAAATGAATGTATACTGCATGGTGACAAACCTTATGTAACGTCCAAATTCTCGCTTAAGAATGCGAGGCTGATGGATATGGTGTTTGATGAGATAGGCTATTATAAATGATTACTGCGGCGGAGGGAATATGGACTTAACACACAGAAAAGTAAAAAAACAGATAAAGATCACGGACGGTAATGCGATATTGCCCGCAGGCACACAAGTGCGTGTTTTACAGACCAACCACAGCTTTTTATTCGGTTGCGGTGCCTTTGATTTTATACCACATGTGATGAATGAGAGCGAAGAGACCAAGATCATCACGGACAGCTGGCTTGATGTATTCAATTATGGTACTCTGCCTTTTTACTGGGGGACATTTGAGCCCGAAGAAGGCAAACCTCATACCGAAATGCTTATGAAGACAGCGCAGTATTTGAAAAACAGGGGCGTTAAGGTAAAAGGTCATCCTCTTTGCTGGCACACCGTTTGTGCAGACTGGCTGATGAAGTATGACAATTCCACGATCATGAATAAACAGCTTGATCGTATAGAGAGGGAAGTTGTCGGTTTTAAGGGAGTTATCGACATGTGGGATGTTATCAACGAAGTGGTGATCATGCCCATATTTGATAAATACGACAATGCCATTACCAGAATATGCAAGGAAAAGGGAAGAGTAGGGCTTATAAAGGAAGTATTTGAAAAAGCCCGCGAGTGCAATCCTGATGCGGTTCTTTTGCTCAATGATTTTAATACATCTATCAATTATGAGATTCTGATAGACGGCTGTCTTAATGCCGGTGTGCCGATAAGCGCCATAGGCATTCAGTCGCATCAGCATCAGGGCTTCTGGGGAGAAGAGAAACTCTATGAAGTGCTTGAAAGATTCTCTTCATTTGGCCTTCCGATCCATTTTACGGAGAATACGCTTATCTCCGGAGATATCATGCCGGCTCATATTGTTGATCTCAATGATTGGCAGGTGGATGAGTGGCCGAGCACCCCTGAAGGTGAGGCACGTCAGTCGGCCGAGATAGAGAAGATGTATCGCATACTCTTTGAGCATCCGCTTGTGGAAGCCATTACCACGTGGGATTATAAGGATGGTGCATGGCTTAAGGCTCCGAGTGGATTTATCCGACTTGATAATTCGCGTAAGCCTTCATACGAGATGCTTAAAAAACTTATTAAAGAAGAGTGGCATACTGATATAACTGTCGAAACAGATGCAGACGGTTTTATTCAGGTGGACGCATTTAAAGGCGAATATCAGATAAGTGTGAATGGTAAGTCGATAAATATAAGTCTTACGGATGATGAGCCGATAACCGTGGCTGTCTGATCATGGGAATATGCAGGAGGATAGAGAATGAGCATTGATCTTGGTACTATGCCTAAACTTGGATTCGGGCTTATGAGGCTTCCGGAGAAGGATGGCGTGATCGATCATGAACATGTATGTCGTATGGTCGATAAATACATGCGCGCAGGCATGAATTATTTCGATACTGCATATATATATCATGGAGGCAAGTCTGAGACGGCCGCAAGAGAGGCCCTGGTCAAGCGCTATCCGAGAGAAAGCTTTATGATCGCCACAAAACTTCCTGCGTGGGAAGTAAAAAAGAAAGAGGACATAGAACGTATATTTAACGAACAGCTTGAACGTACGGGAGTGGACTATTTTGATCTTTATCTTCTTCATTCGATAGAGGAAGGCAATAACTATGACACATATGTCAAATATGATTGCTTTAAATGGGGGCTTGAGAAAAAGGCTCAGGGTAAGATCAGGCATTTTGGATTCTCTTTTCACGGAAGCCCGGAGCTTTTAAGTGAGATTCTTGATGCTCATCCGGAAATTGAGTTTGTACAGATTCAACTTAATTATCTGGACAGGACCAATCCAGTTGTACAGTCCCAGAGGCTTTATGACATTCTTCATGAGAGAAATATCCCCATAATTGTCATGGAACCTGTAAGAGGCGGAATGCTTGCATCATTCACTCCCGATATAGAAGAAAAGTTCAAAGCGAGGCAACCCGAGAGATCGATCGCTTCATGGGCGCTACGATTCGTCGGATCACTTCCGGGTGTAATGACTATATTGTCGGGCATGTCCGCTGAAGAACAGATGGATGACAATATATCCACATTTAAGAACTTTGAGCCTCTTGCGGATGATGAGTTTAAACTTGTCAACGAGATTACTGAAGATATCTTGAGCGTACCGCAGATTGGCTGCACCGCATGCAAATACTGCTGTGACGGTTGCCCTCAAAAGATCAGTATTCCTGATGTATTTAGGACTGTCAATACATTGCGCAGATATCCGGACGATTGGCGTTCGAAGAACTTTTATTCCGGACTTGTCAGCAGAAGCGGCAAAGCGAGCGACTGCGTCGGATGCGGTCAGTGTGAGCGGGTTTGTCCGCAACATTTGCCAATAACGTCCCTTTTGAAAGAAGCGGCACAGATACTTGATCAGCCTGCAACATCTTGATTTTTTCATGCATGTGGTATAGTATTTCTGTTGTAAGACGGTATATTGTTGTTGGGGGCATGCATATATATGAAGATGACGGTTGAGCTTTTTGACAGCATAATTAATACCTCGCAGGATTGTGTTTTCTGGAAGGATAAAGACAGAAGATTTTTGGGCGTTAATCAGGCTTTCCTTGATTTTTACGGTTTCGATTCACAGGATGTTCTTATCGGTAAAAATGATGAGGATATGGGTTGGCATTCAGACCCGGAGCCTTATAAGCGCGATGAACTTGAGGTCTTATCCGGCAAAAGCACGTATAAGGTACAGGGCAAATGTATCATCAGAGGCGAAGAGAGGGATATAGTTGCCTCGAAACGTCCGTTGTATGAGGGTGATGAGATAGTCGGTCTGGTCGGAAGCTTTGTGGATATCACCGATGTCATACGAAGGAAGAATGCCCTTGATACAGAACATAGAGTCTATGATATAGATGATCTCAGACAATTTCCTTTTTTTGACAGGATATTGGAAGAGATAAGCCTTGACGAAATACTTGATCCTCTTACAGGAATCCTGTCGCGCGCCTATTCGGTCAAGTTCGTGCATTCTCTTATTACAGAGAATATTCCGTTCACATTCTCGATGATCGATCTTGATAATTTTAAACAGATCAATGATACATACGGCCACAGTGCCGGAGACAAAGTGCTTGTTACTGTTGGTAAAGGCCTTGCCGAGCAGGTTAAAGGCTTCGGACTTGCGGGCAGATTCGGCGGGGATGAATTGTTGCTTATTGATCTTAAGAATACTGAACTGTCTCAGAAGGAAGAGTTTTACGAAAAGTTATATGCTCATTCCAATGCGCTTCGTATCAAGGTGAGATTTGATAATGGAGGAGCTTATGTTACGGGTACAGTCGGAGCGGCATCGTTCCCGGAAGATGCAGATAATTTTACTGATCTTTTCGGTCTGATAGACAAGATGCTGTATCTTGGCAAGAACAGAGGCCGTAATTGCTATACGATATATGAAGCAGATAAGCACAGGAGTATTGAGATAGTAAAGATAGTCAAGAACGGCATATACACATATATGAACAATATCCGCAGAATCACGGAGGATGAAGCGGGCTTTACAAACAAACTCAAGAGTGTTATAACAGTTCTTGCTGAACTTTTGCAGGCACAGGATCTGTACTATGTTGGCCACGACGGCAGAATGAGATCTGTTACGGAACCTGATTTTGACGAAGATGCTTCGGATATTGATGCTCTTATGAAAGAGGATGTATTCAGCGAGAGCACGCTTAATAAAGTCAAGAAGAATGCGCCCATCCTGTATGGGACACTTATGAATAACGGTTATGAATCGGTACTTATCACGAAGATCAGGAAGAAGAATGATGTTCGTGGTTATATTTTATGCCCGGTCAGAAGGAGCATGAGGATATGGCAGGAGGACGAATGCGCCATCATGTATTATCTGGCTGAGCTTTTATCGGATTATGAGATCGAATAAGAATGAATCCAGGTTAATTGTATTAAGACATTTTTCGGGCATTGCAGGTGCTCTTTGCCTTGCAATGCTTGTTTTTGTGCTTTTTTCTGCGTTCTTTACTGCTTATGAAACCGATCATCATTGTCATTGCGAAGATGATGATTGTCCGATATGCGAATATTTTGCTGTATGCGAAGGTGTTCTGCGAGAGATATCTGATGGTTTGGCAAGTCTTATTGTGGCCGCATGTATTTTTACTGCGGCATATATTCACTTTTCGCTTCAGGAGTGCAACATAATATTTGGCACACCCGTATCCAACAAGATCCGTTTGAATAATTGAATCATCCTCTGTAAAAGAATGTAAGTATGATTCAGGGTCCGCATAACGGGCTCTTATTGTGGAGGAAATAATATAATGAGTAAAAAAATGTGTCTTATAAGCATTTGGACGATGGTTATAATAACAGCTACCCTTGTGACATTTGCGTGCCTTTCCGGATGTGGAAAAGCACAGGAAAAGGTTGCATCAGGCGGCCCCAAGATCGTGACTACGATTTTTCCTGAATATGATTGGGTGATGAATATACTTGGTGACAATCCGGCAGGCGCAGAAGTGACCATGCTTCTTGATAACGGCGTGGATCTGCACAGTTATCAGCCTACTGCCGATGATATGCTTAAGATCGCTACCTGCGATATGTTTATCTATGTCGGCGGAGAGTCGGATGAATGGGTGGAAGATGCGCTTGCAGAAGCTGTAAACAAGGATATGAAGGTTATCGACCTGCTTGAAGTGCTCGGAGATTCCGTTAAGGAAGAAGAGATCGTAGAAGGCATGGAAGGTGAAGAAGAGGAAGAAGAGAGCGAAGAAGGCGAAGAAGAGATTGAGTATGATGAACATGTATGGCTCTCTCTTAAAGCAGCAGCTACAGTGGTCGGATATATCGATGCCGAACTTGAACAGATAGATACGGCCAATGCTTCGGTATATGCGTCAAATGCTGCGACTTATATAGAAAAACTGAATGCACTTGACAAAGAATATGAGTCGGTTATTTCGGCGGCTCCGGTAAAGACTGTTTTATTTGGCGACAGATTCCCGTTCAGATACATGACCGATGATTACGGCCTTGATTATTTCGCTGCATTTGTAGGCTGTTCGGCTGAGACAGAAGCAAGTTTTGAGACGGTTACTTTCCTTGCCGGTAAAATGGATGAGCTTGGATTAAATTCGGTGCTGACGATCGAGGGTAAGGATCACAGGATCGCAGAGACCATAGTACAGAATACCAAGACAAAGGACCAGCAGATACTCACACTTGATTCCATGCAGTCAACTACGTCGGCGGATGTGAAGTCAGGCGCAACATACATGGGTGTAATGGAGAACAACCTTACCGTGCTTAAAAAGGCACTTAATTAAGAGGACATACTGATGAATAAGATCTTTTATCTTATCTTTTGTGTGACAATGATGATGATTTTTACGGCCTGCGGCGATAATACCGCAACCCGTATTGACAGCGGCTCTGTCGGAGTTGCTGATGTTCTGCAATCCGGCATGGAAGCCTCGGAGGATAGAAATGATGAAAAAGAAAATGGCATTGGCGTTCCGCCTGTACCTGATCTCAAAGTTAAGGAACCGACTGATCCTGTAGATGATGCGATTGATAATGACGAAGCGGAAGCGGACGTTGATCTGACAGCTTTGTCTTCTACGATGATATATTCTGAAGTATACAACATGATGGTTGCACCGAACGATTATATAGGCAAGACGATAAAGATGGCAGGAATGTATTCACAATATTATGACGAGCAGAATGATAAATATTATTTTGCCTGCATAATCAAAGATGCTACGGCATGTTGCGCACAGGGCATTGAATTC
Source organism: Lachnospiraceae bacterium (assembly GCA_024694055.1). GTDB lineage: Bacteria > Bacillota > Clostridia > Lachnospirales > Lachnospiraceae > Colinaster. Next base: position 24,653 of record JAILKC010000074.1, read on the forward strand.
GTGTTAAAGGATGAATACAGCTTTCCCGCGGATTATCCATCTGATGGTGATTATGTGACCGTAGAGGGTGTATTCGATACGTATATGGAAGGTAACGATAAATATTGCACCTTGCGGGATGCCATTCTGCTGTAGAAAAGACGGTTAAATACTGCAGAAAATGCTTGACGAAGGTTAGAGCATGTGCTAATATATCATAGTGTGCCGCATAACGAGGCTGTAAGTATGCCCATTTTCAGGGCATCGCCATAGTTAGCGAGATTAGTAAGAAGGAGGAAGACCTCATGTACGCAATTATTGCAACCGGTGGTAAGCAGTACAAAGTTGAAGAAGGCGATGTTATTCGTGTTGAGAAGCTTGATGCTGAAGTAGACAGTACTGTTACATTTGATAAGGTTGTAGCTGTTAAGGATTCAGAACTTAAAGTAGGCGCAGATGTTTCAGGTGCCAAGGTTACCGGTACAGTTACCGAGCAGGGTAGGGCCAAGAAGGTGATCGTATATAAGTATAAGAGAAAGTCCGGTTACCACAAGAAGAATGGTCACAGACAGCTTTATACAGCCGTTAAGATCGACAAGATCACAGTTTAATCATGACTGCAATTGAGATAGTCAAACACAATGGAAAGTATAGAGGATTTGAGTGTCACGGACACGCAGGATATGCCGAAGAGGGCGAGGATATCGTTTGTTCGGCGATCTCGGTACTGACCATTAACACCGTAAACAGCATTGATCATTTTTTGGATGATGAGGTAACATTTACCGCCAACGAAAAAGAAGGTATTATGCAATGCTATTTTTGCGGTGAACCGTCCAAAGAAGCTTCGCTTCTGATGGACAGCCTGGTTTTAGGTTTGGAGAGTATTGTAAGCCAATACGGCAAGCAGTACATTAGATTAGAGATTAGGGAGGTGTAGAGCTATGTTACGTATGAACCTTCAGTTCTTCGCTCACAAGAAGGGAGTCGGATCCACCAAGAACGGCAGAGATTCCGAAGCCAAGAGACTTGGAGCCAAGAGAGCAGACGGACAGTTTGTAAAGGCCGGCAACATATTATACAGACAGCGCGGTACCAAGATTCATCCCGGTAACAACGTTGGACGCGGCGGTGATGATACATTATTCGCTCTTGTTGACGGAGTTCTCAGATTTGAGAGACTCGGAAGAGACAAGAAGCAGGCATCTGTATATCCGGTTGAGAAGTAATACCAGCAAGTAAGGCTCTGGACTACATGTTCGGAGCCTTTTTGAATCCATGGATCTGTATATCGGCTTTACGTTAAGCCATTCGATATACGAGATCATATCAGGCAGGAGATTATCATGTTTGCGGACAGAGCAACAATATATGTAAGAAGCGGTAAGGGCGGCGATGGTCATGTGTCGTTTCGAAGAGAAAAATATGTGCCTAACGGCGGCCCGGACGGCGGCGACGGCGGCAACGGCGGAAGTGTGATACTTAAGGTTGATAACGGAGTAAACACTTTGGCTGATTATCGTCATGTGCGCAAGTATAAGGCCGAAGACGGAGAAGAAGGTAAGAAAAGGAACTGTCGAGGTAAGAACGGACAGGATATAGTACTTAAGGTTCCGGCAGGGACGGTGGTCAAGGAAGCCGAGACGGATAAGGTTATAGTTGATATGTCCGGAGACACCACTGAGTATGTTCTGCTTACGGGAGGCAGAGGAGGTAACGGCAATCAGCATTATGCCACAAGCTCGATGCAGGCTCCAAAGTACGCTCAACCGGGACAGCCCGCCAAGGAACTCACGCTTAAGCTTGAACTCAAGGTTATAGCCGATGTTGGACTTGTAGGGTTTCCCAATGTTGGTAAGAGTACATTTCTTACAAAGGTATCCAATGCCAGGCCGGAGATAGCCAATTATCATTTTACGACCATTAGTCCGCACCTTGGAGTTGTAGATCTTAAGGATGCTTCAGGCTATGTAGTTGCCGATATACCCGGACTTATTGAAGGCGCGGCCGACGGAGTCGGGCTCGGACATGAGTTTTTGCGGCATATCGAACGTACAAGAGTTATAATACATATTGTGGACGCAGCGGGCAGTGAAGGCAGGGATCCGATAGAGGATATATATGCGATCAATAAGGAACTTTCGCTGTATGATGAAAAACTTGCTCATCGTCCTCAGATAATCGCAGCCAACAAGCTCGATCTGATTGATGGGTCGGGTGAATATACAAAAGAAGAGATCGTTGATAAACTGAAAAAAGAGTTTGAGCCCAAGGGTTATATGGTCTATCCCATGAGTGCAGCTACGGGCGAGGGTGTAAAGGATATACTCTATAAAGTTCGTAACATGCTGGATGATCTTGATGACAGCCCCGTAGTCTTTGAACCCGAATTCTTCCCCGATGATGTCAGCACTATTACAGGTGAGCCGTTTACCGTGGAATATGATCACGAAGAGGATGAATATGTCGTGGAAGGACCCAGGATAGAAAAGATGCTTGGATATACAAATTTAGAAAGTGAAAAGGGATTTGTATTCTTCCAGAAGTTTATGAGAGAAAATGATATCCTTACAAAGCTCGAAGAACTCGGATGCGGCGAAGGGGATACTGTCAGGATGTACGGACTTAAGTTTGATTATTACAAGGAGAGCGAATGACAAGTAAACAAAGAGCCTATCTCAAGGGGCTTGCAATGAATATCGAACCGGTATTTCAGATGGGAAAAGGCAGTGTGACGCCTGAGTATACCGAAGCAATCAGGGAAGCGTTCAATACAAGGGAACTTGTGAAGATTAGCGTGCTTAAAAACTGTATGGAAGATCCCAAAGGTATTGCGGAAGTATTGGCTGATCGTACCGGGTCGCAGGTGGTACAGGTGATCGGTAAAAAGATAGTACTGTATAAGCCGTTTAAGGACGACCCCAAGATTATTTTACCTTTATGATATAAGCTTTTACGGGTATACGTAAGGAGGGTAGATATGAAAAAAGTGGGAATTTTGGGCGGAACATTTAATCCGATCCATTTGGGACATCTTATCCTGGCGGAGCATGCTCTGTGCGAATATGATCTTGATGAGATCCTCTTTATACCGACCGGAATATCGCATTTTAAGGATCCGAGTACGGTTTTGGACAAAAAGACGCGAATAGCCATGACGGGTGGCGCCATAGAAGATAATCAGCACTTTGCTTTATCGACGATAGAGACGGACAGACCGGGCAATTCATATACTTACGAGACCCTGGAAGTGCTTAAGACGAATAATCCTGACACTGATTATTATCTGATTCTTGGCGCGGATACGCTTTTTCAAATAGAACAGTGGATGCACCCCGAGATCATCATGATGAATGCCAAGATCCTTGCTGCCGTAAGACGGGGACAAAGTACAGAGGAATTAAAGGATAAAGCAGCTGAACTTATGCGTAAGTTCGGTGCGGAGATATATGTACTTAAGACTCCTTATATCGATATTTCTTCCACGGACATCAGAGAGAGGATCAAAGACGGCAAGAGCATAAGGTATATGGTGACCGAGAGGACGCTTGAATATATAGAGAAGCATGGACTGTATAAATGAGTTTGGATCATTTGAACAGTTATATATAGTTGTATATAAGTTTACATAACAAGGATATATGGATAATAAAGAAAAGATCGAGTTAATATACAAGAGCCTGGACTCACATAAGGCTGAAAATGTGCGCATAATTGATATATCAAAGATTTCGATAATGGCTGATTATTTTGTGGTCGCATCGGCGGGCAATATCAATCACGTACATGCGCTGTGTGATTACCTGGAAGAGGACATGAGAAAGGCCGGAGTGCATTATTCGCACATGGAGGGCTATGACAGCGCCAACTGGGTATTAATGGACTATGGTGATATCATAGTTCACATATTTGATAATGCCAGCAGGGATTTCTATGATCTGGAGCATGTCTGGCGAGACGGGAGCATGATAGAATTGGCGTGATCGTTCTTATTATGATCAAGGAGCTTATAAAGGTGGGTCGATATGAGTATATATGCTGATTTTACGGATATAACCGGGCAGTTGTTTGACAGACTTGATAAAAAAAGATTTTTGCATACGCTTGGTGTAGCCAGTACGGCGGCTTGTATCGCCATGAGCCTGGGATATGATATACGTAAGGCTTATCTCGCCGGTCTATTGCATGACTGCGCTAAGTATATGGTTGATTCTGAATATGTAGCTTACTGTGAAAAGCACGATATTGATGTGGAAGACGTTGAGGCAAAGAATCCTGCGCTTTTACATGCAAAAGTAGGTGCATATCAGGCACATAAGAAATATGGCATTGTGGATGGTGATGTATTAAGTGCTATCAGATGGCATACTACGGGACGCCCGGCAATGACCGAGCTTGAATCGATCGTATTTTTGGCAGATTATATCGAGCCCGGCAGATCATGTGATCCGGACCTTCCCGTTATTCGTAAGGAGGCTTTTGAAGACATAAACAAAGCCATCTGTCACGTATATCACAATACCATGAATCATTTGACACAAAGCGATAAAACACTTGATCCAATGACGGAGAAGGCTTATTTGTATTACATGGATAAAACCGGTGGAAAAGGTGCCGATTAAAACTGATAATTTGAATAAAACGATAATAATATTTTGACCTGCGGATGAATGCTTTCCGCAGGCTTTTTTCGTTTGTTTTATAACCTGTAAAACAATTGCAAATACACGACGGGCAGGCGTTTTGCTTCTATTGACACCTGCTTTTTTATTGAATAAAATAGTTATATATGAATACTGAAATAGTTACATATTATTATAACTACACACCGGTCGGAGATATTCTTGTACTTGCCATATGTATGGTCTTTGTAATACTCATAAAGACTGCATATATCAATCGTACCAGGAATTTCTATTACCTCAAGGCCATGATCATTTTGCTGTTTACGGCAGGGCTTTCCGACTTGTTGTTTAATGTATCGATGAACCATATTGGAGAGATACCTCCGGTATTGCATTATATACCCAGAGCATTGATGCATTTGACGATATTTGCCAATCTCATGCTTTATGTGTTGTATATGAAAGAGCCCATGAATCTTGAGGAGAGGAGCAACAGAAGATTCTTTATCACGGCTCTTGTGGGCTATGTTGTAGTTACGGTTTTTGAGATAGTTGGTCCTATATTACATATAGGCTTTTATATCGATGATGAGTTAAACGTACATAACGGGTTCCCGATTTTCCCTGCGGGTTATGTATTCTATGTGGGGATGGTATTGTTTTTGTTCATCAAATATCATGACCGCGTGTTTAAACAGGTATTTAACGGGGTATTTGCAACAATACTTGTCTCCATGCTGATCATTTTTGTGCAGCACAGATTCGGACAGTCATCGTATACAGTGGCGACATTTACATTTCCCATATATGCGCTTTTATATCTTGTTCATTCCAATCCTTACGATATAGAAAGCGGAGCGCTTGGGAGAAATGCGTTTTACGACTATATCAAAAACAGTCATGAACACAAAAGACCTTTGCTCATAATGAGTCTTGTGCTGTATGACTATGATGTTGAGGGATATAATTATCCGCTTGAGATAATAGGTATCATAAGATACTTTCTTATGCATTTTTTCAAAAGGACATCGCTTTTCGAACTGTCCGGCGGAAGAAGAAGAGTGATGATTGCGGATATCGGCAAGAATTCGGATTATAAGGAGACAGCCGATGCGTTGCTCGAACAGTTTGAAAAAGTATATCCTGTCTTTAAGATTGATTATAAGATCGTGGCCATGACGACGATCGATGAGATGGGTAAGGGACGTGATTATCTTGAATTGTTCGAATTTATAGAGGATAAGATGCCGAAAAACAATATCCGTTTCGTAGACGAACAGGATGTTAAGAGGTATCTGGACAGTAAGTATATATTAAATGAACTTGCGGATATTAAGGAAAAGAACGATCTTAATGATCCAAGAGTGGAAGTATACTGCCAGCCGGTATTCAATATCAAAAAGGGTATATATGATACAGCGGAGGCTTTAATGAGGCTTAGGCTTCCTGAACTCGGTATGGTCTTTCCGGATGTGTTCATACCGATAGCCGAGAAGAATAACTATATCCGTACATTGACAAAGATCATACTCAATAAGACATGTGTACAGATAAAAAAGCTGCTTGATGAGGGGTATGGAGTTCGCAGGATTTCGGTCAATTTCTCGGTCTTTGACGTAAGGGATAATGATTTTTGCCATATGGTCGAGTCTATCGTACATGACGCCGGCATAGGTTTCAATAATATAGCAATAGAGATCACTGAATCCCAGAACGAGCAGGACTTTGAAGTGGTTAAAGAGAGGATCAATGAATTAAAAGGCAGCGGAATCAAGTTCTATCTTGATGATTTCGGCACCGGATACAGTAATTTCGAGCGCATCATGGAATTGCCGTTTGATATAATCAAGTTTGACAGATCGCTTGTTATCGCGTCAAGTTCCGATGATAAGCTTAAAGCAATGGTATCACATATAGCCAAGATGTTTAGTGATATGGATTATGCGGTATTGTACGAGGGCATTGAAGATGACGCGGATGAGGCAAGATGTATAGACATGAGTGCAAAGTATCTGCAGGGCTATAAGTATTCCAAGCCGATACCGATAGAGAAGCTTACGGAATACTTTGTAAAGACTGTATAAGGACGATCGCAGGACAGAGGATGCGGATTGTAATGCTTATGGTGCGGACCTTAAGCGTACCGGCCATGATTGGAGGTTGCTATGAATACAATTATCACAATAGGAAGAAAATTTGGCTCAAGAGGCCGCGAGATCGGCAGAAAGGTGGCGGAGTATTATAGTATTCCGTTTTATGATAAGGATCTGATCACACGTGCTGCAAAAGAGAGCGGATTCTGTGAGGAGATGATCGAGGTACATGACGAGAGACCGACCAGTTCCTTTTTGTATAATCTGGTGATGGATACCTATTCCTTTGGATATAACAGTTCGTCATTTATCGATATGCCGATCAGTCATAAGATATTCCTGGCACAGTTTGATACGATTAAAAAGGTTGCTATGGAAGGACCCTGCGTGATCGTTGGCAGATGTGCCGATTATGCTCTTGCTGAGAGGGATGATGTACTTAATCTTTTCATATACGGGGATGAACAGGCGCGTATAGAGTCGATAGCAAAACGATACGAGCTCAGTATGGATAAAGCAAGAGATATGGTGAACAAGAAGGATAAGCAGAGATCAAGTTATTACAATTACTATACGTCCAAGAAGTGGGGCAGGGCGGATAGTTATAATCTCTGTCTGGATAGTTCGCTTTTCGGTATAGAAGGGACCGTAAAACTGATCATACAGACAGTGGATGACCTTGAACAGATAAGGAAGGCATAGCAGTGTTTCTTTGACAGGAGGGGTATATATGATAGAGATCATCGTAGATGAAGCGTCTGCTTTCGGCAGAGTGGATAAATACATACAAAGACTACTTCCCGGTGCGCCCAGAGGCCTTCTTTACAAGCAGTTTAGAAAAAAGAACATAACTCTTAATGATGCAAAGATAGCCGGAAATGAAATCGTTCAGGCCGGTGATACTTTGCATTTCTATTTTTCAGACGAGACCTTTGAGAACTTCAAAAACGGCAAGTTTAAGGGCGGCAATGAGAATATACCGGAGGCTGATATTGATATAAATATCAGTGAACTGTTTGAGAGCGTGACTGCCCAAAAGGCCCTTGAAGCAGAAGTGGAAGGAAGAATGGCCTACGATACCTTTGGCGGTAATTCTGTGGGCATCATATATGAAAATGAGCACATTTTGGTCATGAATAAGCCACCCGGGATATTGACGCAAAAGAGCAAGGCGGGGGATCTTAGCTTAAATGAATGGATGCTTGGCTATCTTATGCGCGGACTGAAGATTGACGGAGCTTCCATGATGCATTTTAAGCCTTCCGTGCTGAATAGACTGGACCGTAATACATCCGGTATAGTAATAGCGGGTAAATCTTTGTATGCAGCCAAACTCATCAGCAAACTGTTGCAGGATAGAACTCTGTATAAGTACTATCGGACTCTTGTATTCGGACGTTATCCGGAGAATGATGAGGTCCTGATGGGATATCATATGAAGAATTGGATGACTAATATGGTCAACGTTATGACCGAACAAGTCAACACCGAAGAAGCCCATAAATACGAGATTATTCAGACGGGCATCAGATATCTTAATACATATGAGACGGAGAGTTATGGCTCTATTAGCGAGCTGGATGTGTCGCTTATCACAGGCAAGAGTCATCAGATCAGGGCGCATCTTTCGGCAGTCGGCTATCCCATTGTAGGTGATGCCAAGTACGGCAATCAGACTTTGAATGAAAAGGTCTCTCTGGTGGGGATCAAGCACCAATTGCTTCATGCATACAGGATCGCTTTCCCTAAAGATGTGGCCGAGAAACTATTGCTCGAACAGACTTCTTTTGAGACTGAGATACCTCATGACTGGTTTACAAAGCTTGGCATCGATCAGATCAAAGTGGAAGATATTGAACGAACAAATGAAAAGGAAGAATAGCATATCATGGCTACTTGGAAGAGCAGAGGGCTTCGCGGCTCTGTACTTGAGGAGATGATCGGTACTACCAATAATATATATGCATCTGAGCGTCTTGCTCTGATACAGAAGATTCCCACGCCCATCACCCCCATTGATATGGATCATAAGACCAAGCAGATAAAGCTGGCTTATTTTGATAAGAAAAGTACGGTGGATTATATAGGTGCGGTACAGGGTGTGCCCGTATGTTTTGATGCAAAGGAATGCGCGACTGATCGTTTTGCCCTTGCCAATATCCATGAGCACCAGGTGAGATTCATGGAGGATTTTGAGCAGCAGGACGGAGTCGCCTTTTTTCTGATACATTTTACCGGGCGTGACTGCTTTTATTATATGAGGCTGGATGAACTGCTCGTATATTGGAAAAGAGCCGAAGAGGACGGTCGTAAGAGTTTTACGGTAGATGAACTTGATCCTGATTTCTTCATGGAAGATGTAAACGGTCCGGTGATACCGTATCTGGATTATATACAGAAAGATCTGGATAAAAGAAATGAAGAGTAAATTGTAATGTGTTTGCGACAGTATTTATCATCGGTATAATAGAATAGTAATGAAAGTTGACAATTAACAGATAATACGATACAATTTAGCTTGATAGCGAATTATCACGTTACCACGATAAAGCAAAAGGAGATCGATATGAAGAATCTGTTACATACGCCTGAAGGCGTGAGGGATATATATAACGGAGAGTATGATGATAAGCTTCACATAGAAGATGTGGTCGACAAATTCTTTAAAGAAGCGGGATATAAGGGGATACAGACACCTACATTCGAATACTATGATCTGTTTGGATCGGATATAGGTACGACACCGGGTAAAGATCTGTACAGATTCACTGACAGAGACGGAGAGACTGTTGTGCTCCGTTCGGATTTTACTCCTTCCATTGCCAGATGTGCGGCCAAGTATTTTAATGATCAGGACAGCGTTCTTAAGCTTACATATAAGGGTAATACATTCTCGCAGACCGGCCAGATGCAGGGTAAGCTTCGTGAGACCACTCAGATGGGCGTTGACATGATAGGCGACGGCTCTGTGGAGGCTGATGTTGAGGTTATAAAACTGGCTTTGGAGACCTTATCTGCTGTCAGTGACAAAAAGGCTGTCATTATCCTTTCTCATATTGATTTTTTCAGCGGATTATGTGAGGAAGTGGGGCTTGACAAGGCGTCGGAACTTACGCTTCGTGACTTTGTGAACAACAAAAATTTCGTTGCAGCCAGAGCTTTTTTGGAAAATCTCGTTATGAATGGCCAGCCTCTTAAGAGAGACCGTATTGAGCGTATCATGCAGCTTGAACAGTTGATAGGCGGTGAACTCATACTGGATGAAGCTCAGAAGCTTATCTATAATAAGATGTCATTCAGGGCTATAGACAGGCTCAGACGTATCTACGAAGCGCTTGAAGAATACGGACTGGGAGACCGGGTATTCTTTGATCTGTCTATGCTCAGCAAATACGGGTATTATACCGGAGTTGTTTTTAAGGCATATATGTCGGGAGTGGGCGATTGTGTAGCCAAGGGCGGCAGATATGACACTCTCTTAAGTGAATTCGGTAAAGATGCACCGGCTATGGGTTTTGTCATCGTTATTGACGATCTGCTTCAAGCTGTCAGAGCCCACGAAGATGATATCAGAGATCATTATCTTACGTTTGCCCTCACAAAAGGCAGACTTGCCGATAAGACGCTTAAGATGCTCGAACAGATCGGTATATCATGTGATGAAGTAAAGGATAAGGACACGAGAAAGCTCGTATTTGTCAATGATACACTGAAGATCAGATTTTTCCTTGCAAAAGGACCTGATGTACCCACATATGTAGAGAGTGGTGTTGCTGATATCGGAGTTGTGGGCAAGGATACCATAATAGAGGAAAACAGGCGTGTATATGAGGTGCTTGATCTTGGCTTCGGCAAATGCAGGATGTGTGTTTGCGGTCCGAAGGAAGCTGATGAACTTTTAAAGCATCATGAAAAGATAAGAGTATGTACCAAGTATCCGACTATAGCGCAGGATTACTTCCACAATAAAAAGCATCAGACTGTGGACCTGATCAAGTTAAACGGTTCGGTGGAATTGGGACCTATTGTTGGACTTTCGGATGTCATTGTTGATATTGTGGAGACAGGATCTACTCTTAAGGAAAACGGACTGGTTATTCTTGAGGAGATTTGCCCTCTGTCGGCGCGTATGATAGTCAATCAGGTCAGTATGCAGTTAAAAGCATACAGGATAAAGGATATTATAGAAAAGATTAAGGAGCTTGAGATAAATGAGAATAACAGAGCTAAATAGTCAGACAAAGGCTGACATACTGGGTTCTCTCTTAAAGAGAAGCCCGGCGCAGTATGAACAGTATGAACAGACAGTAAAAGAGATAGTAGAAGATGTTAAAAACCGCGGTGATGAAGCCGTATGTGAGTACACCTCCAGATTTGACTGTTGGGAAGCAACAGCCGGTAATATAAAAGTTACCGAGGAAGAGATCAAGGCTGCCTATAAAGAGGTCGATGAAAGATTTGTCGCCATCCTTAAGGAGGCTGCGTATAATATAGCGGACTTCCACGAGAGGCAGAAGAAAGAAAGCTGGATGTTCACCAAGGAAGACGGATCAATCCTTGGACAGCGCATTACTCCTATAGACAGCGTAGGATGCTATGCACCGGGCGGAAAAGCATTTTATCCGTCATCCGTACTTATGAATATAATACCTGCGAAAGTGGCAGGGGTAAAACGTATTGTACTTGCCACTCCGGCAGCCAAGGGAACGGGCAAAGTCAATCCCGTTACACTCGTTGCTGCAGATATAGCAGGTGTAAATGAGATCATAAAAGTAGGCGGCGCACAGGCGATAGCAGCCTTGGCATACGGTACGGCTACGATCCCCAAAGTATGTAAGATCACCGGACCCGGCAACATATTTGTGGCTTTAGCAAAGAAAGCCTGCTTTGGTATGGTGGGTATTGATTCGATCGCGGGGCCCAGCGAGATACTCGTGATAGCTGATGAGAGCGCCGATCCCAAGTTTGTGGCAGCAGATCTTTTAAGTCAGGCTGAGCATGATGAGATGGCAAGCGCCATACTCTTAACAGACAGCAGAAAGTTTGCGGATGCTGTATCTATAGAGGCCGATAAGTTCCTTGAAAAACTAAGCAGAAGAGATATCATCAGTAAGTCGCTAGAAAATTACGGATATATCTTAGTCGGTAAGACGATGGATGATGTAGTAGAAGCAGCCAATGATATCGCTTCCGAACATGTGGAGATACAGACTAAGGAACCGTATGAAGTTATGACTCGTATACGTAATGCCGGGGCGATCTTTATAGGGCCGTATTCCAGCGAACCGTTGGGAGACTATTTTGCCGGTCCCAACCACATACTTCCCACAAACGGTACGGCAAGGTTTTTCTCACCTTTGAATGTGGATGAGTTTACCAAAAAGACCAGCCTTATAGCATATTCTAAAGCGGGACTTGAGGCTGTTCACGAGAAAATAGAGTATTTTGCCGAAAAAGAAGAACTTACGGCACATGCCAATTCTATAAGAGTCAGATTTGAGGATTAGATAAAGGGAGGTCACTGAATATGGAAAGAATGGCGAATATCACCAGAGATACAAAAGAGACACAGATCTCATTAGAGCTCAATATTGACGGAGAAGGTAATGCATCCATTGATACAGGAATCGGGTTTTTCAATCATATGCTCAGCGCATTTACAAAACACGGACTGTTTGATATGAATTGCAAGTGCGACGGCGATATAGACGTGGATGGACATCATACGGTTGAGGATACGGGAATAGTACTTGGTGAAGCAATCAGACAGGCTCTTGGCGATAAAGATGGCATACGCAGATTCGGCAGTTTCACGCTTCCGATGGATGATGCGCTTGTTCTTTGCGCAATAGACTTAAGTGGCAGGCCGTATCTCGGCTTTGATTACAAGTTTGATGTACCTATGATAGGCGGATTGGATACACAGCTTATAAAAGAGTTCTTTTTGGCTGTATCTTATGGTGCCATGATGAACATTCATATCAAGGTGCTCTCGGGCGATAACGGACATCATATAGCAGAAGCAATGTTCAAGGCTTTTGCAAAGGCACTTGATGAAGCTACGATGATCGATTCCAGGATAAAAGGTGTGCAGAGCACAAAGGGTGTACTTTAATGAATAAGAAATTGATACCATGTATATTTCTCTATAATAAGATTGCGATCCGTTCATATGATGATACAAGAGTACTGAGTACGGATCCTGTTGCTCTTGCAAAAGAGTGCGAGGCTAAAGGAGCCGATGCGCTCTTTGTCATGGATCTGTCCGGTAATGATACAGAACATGAGGAAGCCATTGATATGATCAGGGGCATATGTGAGGCTGTGACCATACCGGTGTACGGCGCAGGCAATGTCAAGAGGAGCGAAGATATAAAAAAGCTTCTGTATGCAGGCTGTACCAAAGCTTCGCTCAATTTCAGCAAAGCAGATAATATAGCCCTTACGGAAGATGTATCAAAGCGTTTTGGAAAGGATAAGCTGATTGCTTCCGTGGCCAATCTGGTGGAACTTAATGAGAATAAGGATATACTCGAACAATATGTGTCAGAGATACTGTTTATGACATATACGAGTGCTCCGGATGCATGCAAAGCAATCTCGCTGCCTGTAATAGCACTTGTGCCGGATGATGATGCCCTGGATAATAACGGCATGCCGGAAGAAGAACTTAAAAAACTGGTTAAGTTGTGCAAAATTGAGAATATCTCCGGCATAAGTGGAGATGTTATAGGTCATGATCTTGATAATATCCTTGTTATTCGTAACAAATTAAAGGAAAAAGGGCTGTACATCGATGCCGCCGACTACGGTGTTTCGAATGCCAGGTGGTCAGATATGAAGACCATTGCGGATTCGGACGGACTTGTTCCGGTTGTTGTACAGGATTATAAGAATGATGAAGTGCTTATGGTTGCTTATATGAATGAAGAAGCATATCTTAAGACGCTTTCCACCGGTCAGATGCATTATTACAGCCGCAGCCGTAAGAAATTATGGCAAAAAGGAGAGGAGAGCGGTCATTTCCAAAATCTTAAGTCTTTGTATATAGACTGCGATAAGGATACCCTTCTTGCAAAGGTAGAGCAGATTGGTGTAGCCTGCCATACAGGTAATCGCACCTGTTTTTACACAAATATATATGAAAAAGAGACTGCGGTTTCATCAAATCCGCTTAAGGTATTTGATCAGGTCATGGATGTGATCCTTGATCGTAAAGCCAATCCCAAGGAAGGATCTTATACCAACTATCTTTTTGACAAAGGACTTGATAAGATACTTAAAAAGCTTGGAGAAGAAGCTACAGAGATCGTTATCGCGGCCAAGAACCCGAATCCGAACGAAGTCAAATATGAGATCTGTGATCTGTTGTATCATATGATGGTTCTTATGGCAGAACGCGGGATCACATGGGAAGAGATCACGGAAGAACTGGCCAAGCGATAATATATATATTTTGGCTTGAAATGGAGGCATGATTATGGAGGTATGTGCTGAGATGATTGAAGATGATGAACTGATGAAGGTAAACGGAGGACAGAATATACCCGGTGACCGTAACACGGATAATAACGGCAATGAGAATGGGGAAGATGATGATCAGAAGCGGCCCGGTTTTGTCCCCAATCATCATGGAATGATAATGATTCAGCAATAGTTTATCGGTGAACGACATATAAATACAACGAGGCGGTCAAAATTGTTTTATAACGCAATGGGTTTTGTGTAAATTGATGGTAATTGCATGGAAATCATTGCGTTTTTTATGCATTTTATAATATAATTAATACAGTTATATGATTTGCCTAAAACAAATTTGTATAAACACGGAGGGTTTTACTATGTTTGGAAGCAATAAGGGTAAGAATGGCAGAGATCAGGAATATATAAGCCGTATTGAGGCATTGGAGAATGAACTTAAGGCCGAGAAGGCGGGCAGGATACTTCAGGAAAAGATGCTTGAATCTGTTAACAATGCGACGCATCTAGCGATCTGGATGGTATTCTTTAATGAGAAAGGTGAACAGTCCGGAGTTAAGTTTTCAGACGATATGAGAAGGATGCTTGGGTATAGCGCCAGTGAACTCCCGGATGATGTGAATGCATATGCCGCCTTGATATATCCCGAGGATACAGAGGGCGCATTTACAGAGTTTGCAAATTCTGTCCGGGGTGGCAAGTTTGACACCAATTACAGACTTCTTAATAAGAACGGCGAATACCGCATGTATCACGCCGCAGGTCAGTGTATATCACGTGCGGACGGATCTCCTGAGGTGTTTATCGGTACATTCCAGGATATAGAAGAAAAGCTTCGTATGGAAGCGGTTCTTGAGCATGATACCAAACGTCAGAAAGCTGTTGATCTGATGATGCTTGAGGGAAGCTGGAGCATGGATCTTACCAAGTATGCCATAGATGATCCTTCTTCACCGATGGTATTCTCTGATCAGTTTAAGAAGATCTTGGGCTTTACTCCCAACGACAGAGATTTCCCCGAGATAATGAGTTCATGGATCACCAGAATGCATCCTGATGATGTTGCAGAGGCATCTGAAGCCATGGGTAAGCAGTTGACCGATCCTTCAGGGCAGGTAGTATTCGATATGGAATACCGTATGAAGCATAAGAACGGAGAATACATATGGGTTCGTGCTTCAAGCTATGTAATATGGGAAGGGCATGCGCCTGTTATGGCAGCCGGCACCATCCTTGACATCACTGAAGAGAAGCGTAATCAGGCAAGATTTGAGTCTGAGATGGAGCCGAATATTGAGGCACTTCGTAACGGTATGGCTGACATATCCGCTACGGTAGAAAAGGCAGCATCTCAGATGCGTGAAGTATCAAGTAAGCAGACTGATGTTACAGAATCAGCGAAACTTATAGAGAAGGCCGTAGATGATTCAATGGAGATCATCAACAGTATCCAGGGCATAGCAGATCAGACCAATCTCTTATCACTTAATGCTTCGATCGAAGCTGCAAGAGCCGGAGATGCAGGAAGAGGATTTGCCGTAGTAGCTACAGAGGTTCAGACACTGTCCAACACGACCAAGGAGACGACAGCTCATATATCTGATATCCTTACCAATATGAATGGTTCTATCAAGGACATCCTTAATAAGATCAATCAGATATCAAATGGAATCGCAGAAGAGAGCGAAGAGATGGAATCTATCAATGCAACCGTTGAAGAACTCCATACCTCGGCTAACGATATCGCTGAAATGGCGGCTACATTATATAAGTAAACATATACTGAGAATTTTTGAATACAATGAGCTGAAAATGTTGATTATCACCCGGGATGTGCAGTGTATGCTCGGGTGATGATTTTTTCAGAGCTGTCGCCGAAAAATTAAAAGCTGTCGCCGTTTGTGAGCTTAAAACGTATATTAGTATATAAAGAATAAGCACCAAATAAAAGGAGGTTACAATTATGGAACTTTTTGGAAAACATAAAAAGAATGTAGAAAAGATTGATAATTTGAAAGAAGAAACAAAGCTTCCGGATGAGCTCCTGGAAAATGTTGGTGGCGGTGGTATAGTAAAATTTGATGACGGTACATATCAGGTCTATCTTACTGTTAAGGGAAACCTCCCTCTGGTAGGTGAACGATATGCGACATTGGAGGAAGCGATGGAAGCTCATAAGAATTATAATAAGGCTTTTGTAGGTGAACCATATGTAATGAGTCAGGCAATTTATGACCGTGAGGCAAATAAGCCTCTTATAGGAAAAAGTTTTCATTGGCCATGGAAGTAAATTAACAATTTCGAATCATAAAACTGTATCCCCTTACCTATCACTGAATTCTCGCTAGGGGGGTGTTTTTTGCAAAATTATAAATTCTTCATTTTACGTGTGTGATTATAAGCTTGATTGTCAGAGTAAATGCAACACCTGATGGCCTGTATCACGAAATGATCCGAAAAATCACATGATCGGGTCATTTTTTAATGGTTATCAGTCTACATTAAGCAGACTCTTAGTAAGATTTACATCATCGGGCTCGATGAATTTAAGCCCAAGCAGCTTCATAAGAAGATGCATATCATGATCATCATCCGGGATCATCTCATAAGGAGACATATTCTGAAGTCCCGGGCGGCGTGTACTGTTGATATGATTCATAAGAAGAGTCATATCATCCTGTGTAAAAGGCTTGAGCGAAGTTCCCTTAGGGATGACATAGCGGATGTACTCGTGATTTTTTTCGAGACGTCCCTTCTGTCCGGACTGCATCGGATCACAGTAATACATGCTTGTACGAAGTGTCCCGTCACCGGATGCAGAATGTTCAAGCTCATCAA
>JAILKC010000041.1 GCA_024694055.1 Lachnospiraceae bacterium
GCCTTGACAGGTATCGTATAATTGTATACAATTATTTTGCTTATACAATTTAGTCGGCTAAAGAAAGGATAAGATTTTTTATCATGAATAATGAATTTGACGGCTTTCAGAACAGACCGGTCACGATGAATGAGAACAACAACCTGCTTCAGATCGAGGAGCATATGTATATATTGGACGATGTGGAAAAGCCCAATGTGTTCAGGAATATGTTCCCATATTCGGAGATCCCCAAGATCCCCTTTAATGACAGGATAGTTCCACACCATATGCCCAAGGATATATGGATTACGGATACCACATTCCGCGACGGACAGCAGTCACGTGCACCATATTCTACTGAGCAGATCGTGAAGATATATGATTATCTGCACAGACTTGGCGGACCCAATGGTATGATCAGAGCTTCGGAATTCTTCCTCTATAGCAAGAAGGACAGAGATGCGGTAGTCAAATGTATGGAACGTGGTTACAAGTTCCCTGAGGTGACCAGCTGGATAAGAGCCAGCAAGGAAGACTTTAAGCTTGTTAAGGAACTTGGCATGCCTGAGACGGGCATACTTGTAAGCTGCTCGGACTATCATATATTCCTTAAGCTTAAGATGACGAGAAAGCAGGCCATGGAGCACTATTTAAGTGTCGTAAGGGACTGCCTCGAAGAGGGCATAAGCGTAAGATGTCATCTGGAGGATATCACAAGAGCTGATATCTACGGATATGTCGTTCCTTTCTGCCTCGAGCTGATGAAGCTTATGGATGAATATAAGATACCGATTAAGATCAGAGCCTGTGACACCATGGGATACGGAGTTAACTTCCCCGGTGCCGTAATACCCAGATCCGTACAGGGTATCATATATGCGATCAGAACACATGCCGGAGTGCCTTGTGAACTCATAGAATGGCATGGCCACAATGATTTCTATAAGGCTGTTGTCAATTCCACGACTGCATGGCTGTATGGATGTTCCGCAGTCAATACATCACTTTTCGGCATAGGTGAGAGAACCGGTAATACACCGCTTGAGGCTATGGTATTTGAGTACGCACAGCTTAAGGGTGACCTTAACGGAATGGATACCACAGTCATCACCGAACTTGCTGAGTACTATGAGAAGGAGATCGGTTATCAGATACCTCCACGTACACCTTTTGTGGGCAAGAACTTTAATGTCACCAGAGCCGGAGTTCATGCAGACGGATTGCTTAAGAATGAGGAGATATACAATATCTTTGATACTGAGAAGTTCCTCGGAAGACCTGCGCTTTGCGCCGTATCAAACACTTCCGGACTTGCCGGTATCGCTCACTGGATCAATACATATTACAAGCTTCCTGAGGGCAGCAGACTCGATAAGAACGATCCGCTTGTTGTATCCATCAAGGAATGGGTGGATAAAGAATATGCTGACGGTCGTGTCACTGTCATAACCGACAATGAGCTTGTGGATATAATAAAGGAAAAATGTGCGCTCTTTAACAAGAGCCTGTCCGTAGATAACTGATAATGAGGGGGATAATCTATGGCAATTAAGGATGAAGTAACAGATAAATACAGCTTGCGCGGCAGAGTATACAATAAGATCCGCGAGGATATCTTAGAGGGTCGTTACAAGAATAACGATGAGCTTAAGGAACTTGCCATAGGCGAGGAACTCGGCGTATCGAGAACTCCCGTGAGAGAGGCGTTCAGACAGCTCGAGCTCGAGGGACTTATACGTATCGTGCCCAATAAAGGCGCTTATGTGACCGGTATCACCGCCAAGGATGTCAAGGATATATATATGATCCGCTCAAAGCTTGAGGGACTTGCTGCCAGATGGGCGGTCAGCAATATCACCGAAGAGCAGATGTCGGAGATGGAAGAGAATATATACCTTACCGAGTTCCATGCATCGAAGGGACATCTCGATCAGATAGCCACGCTTGATAACCGCTTCCATGAGATACTCTATGAGGCATGTGGCAGTAAGATGCTTGAGCATCAGCTTCGTGAGTATCATGAATATGTTCAAAAAGTAAGGCGCAAGACTTTGTCTGAGAATAAGCGCTCTTTGGCATCCACGGGCGAACACAAGCTAATAATGGAGGCTATCAAGTCGGGCGACGAGAATCAGGCAGAGAAGATGGCCAATAAGCACATCGAGAATGCATACAAGAATATGGTTAAGAACGGACTTAAGGAAAGCTATCCTGAAGCCTAGTTTGTATGTAAACTTATGTGTTGTACAATGATACAAATATATATTAAGGAATGGGGACAAAAATGGATAAGATTAAGATGACTACACCTCTTGTCGAGATGGACGGAGATGAGATGACCAGAATACTGTGGAAGATGATCAAGGATGAGCTTTTACTTCCTTATGTCGATCTTAAGACCGAGTATTATGACCTCGGGTTGGAACACAGAAATGAGACCGATGACCAGGTTACGGTAGACAGCGCCAATGCCACGCTTAAGTACGGAGTGGCTGTAAAGTGTGCTACGATCACTCCCAATGCTGCAAGAGTGGAAGAGTATAACTTAAAGAAAATGTGGAAGAGTCCTAACGGTACGATCAGAGCGATCCTTGACGGCACTGTGTTCCGTGCACCCATCATAGTAAAGGGCATCGAGCCCTGTGTACGTAACTGGGAGAAGCCTATCACACTTGCTCGTCATGCATACGGTGATGTATATAAAAATGTGGAGATAAGAGTACCGGGAAAGGGAACCGCAAAACTGGTATTTACAGATGAGAACGGTAATGATACCATGGAAGTGATACAGGAATTCACGGGTCCCGGGATCATACAGGGTATGCATAACACTGACAAGTCGATAAGCTCTTTTGCAAGGGCGTGTCTGTCTTATGCATGTGATACCAAGCAGGATATATGGTTTGCTACCAAGGATACTATCTCCAAAAAGTATGATCATCGCTTTAAAGATATCTTTAACG
>JAILKC010000126.1 GCA_024694055.1 Lachnospiraceae bacterium
ATAGAATACAAGAATGGAATATACGTTTATAAGATCGAACAGAAAGACGATCGGAATCACGATAGAACGCGATGGAAGCATAGTATTAAGGGCTCCGTTTCTGTGCTCTAAAAGAAGAGCGGAGGAATTCCTCTATTCAAAGCAGAACTGGATACGCCGCACAAAAAAAAAGATGGAGTGACGGCGGCTTTTATCAGAGGCAGAGGCGGATGCTCAGATTGTGCCGTTTTCAAAAGAAGATCTTGATGAACTTGGGAAGAGAGCAAGAAAGATCCTTATTCCTATGACAGAAGAGGTCGCAGAATACATGGGTGTTAAGTACGGCAGGATAGCGATCCGGGCTCAGAGAAGCAGATGGGGAAGCTGTTCTTCCAAAGGGAATCTTAACTTTAACAGGCTGCTAGTTCTTCTGCCGGAGAATGTGCAGAGATATGTAGTCGTACATGAGCTGTGCCACCTTAATGAGATGAACCATTCAAAGAGATTCTGGGCAGAGGTGGCTAAATATCAGCCTACATATAAGGCTGACAGAAAGCAACTAAAGGAATTGGAAGGCGCCCTGTTATCAAGGATACCGCACTGATCGGATAACAGACTTAGATTATTGTGATGGAGGATATATAAGAGTGAACCCTGAGCAGACAAAAGTACTTATTATAGATGATGATGATGTCATAGCGCAGTCTACGGCGGAATATTTCAATATGTTCGATGTGCCGACGGAGTATGTGACAAGCTATGACGATGCGGTAAGTTTCCTTGAGAATAATGATGTTTCACTTCTTCTGCTTGATATAAATCTCGGTGACAGGTCCGGATTTGAACTGTGTAAAAAGATCCGTTTAAGCTACGATATGCCGATACTTTTTATAAGTGCAAGGACAAGTGATGATGATGTGCTGATCGCACTGAATATAGGCGGAGATGATTATATCAAAAAGCCTTATACACTTAATGTTCTGTTGGCCAAGGTAAAGGCGATACTTGCAAGATATGAGAAAGCAAGAGAGGCGGCGAATGCTGTCAGTTCCGGTTCGGTCGATCAGGGCAGTGGAAGGGCTGTACCCGAGGAGGTTATGCTCCCTACAACGGTCAGGCTTACAGACAGAGTAAGTCTGGATACGGATATTCATAAACTAAAGACGGATAAGGAACAGATATCGCTCAAGGCCATGGAATATAAGCTGCTTACATATCTGATAATGAATAAGGGACGTGTCGTGACCAAGGATGAGCTGCTTCGTAATGTTTGGGATGACGAGTATATCGGCGAGGGTACGCTGGCTGTTCATGTCAGGCACTTAAGAGAGAAGATTGAGGATGATCCCAATACACCGAAGGTGATCAAGACCATATGGGGTGTGGGATACCTGATCGAGGAGATATGAAGAGATATTACGGATTTGTGATCACACTGAGTCTGTTATACTTCATGATCGTGATCCTGTTCGGTATACTGACGAACAGACAACTTAATGTATCGAGGAGTGAGACGGACATAATAAAACTGAATGACATTGTCGGAGATGTAAAAGAGGCATACGAAGAATCTGATCTGTCTGCTATGGCGTATATGTCGGATTATGGAGTTGACTACGCCCTGTTAGGCACAGAGGGTGAGATCATATACATAAGCGATCAGGGTATACAGACAGGACAGGGATTGTCCGTGGAGACGGCGATCAAAAGAGGTTATCCGTATAAATACGTATTTGCGAATGGTCAGGTAAAAGGAGTGGTGATCCTGCTTGATGACGGGTTGTCCGTGTATCGTGACTTAAGATACAGGATTTTTGCGGGATTTATCATATTCGGCCTGATCCTGCTTATGGGGGCGCTCATATTCGGTCGATATGTGGATAAGAGCATAGTCATTCCTTTCAAGAATATGAAGGAATTCGCCGGGAAAGTGGCAGAAGGCAATTTCGATGAGCCGCTTGAGATGGACAAAGGAAACATGTTCGGTGCTTTTACCGAGAGCTTTGATATCATGAGGGAGGAACTGTCCGAATCAAGAAAGAGGGAGATCGCCTTACAGAAAAAGGAAAGAGAACTGGTGGCATCGTTAAGTCATGATCTTAAGACACCCATTACGGGGATAAAGTTGACTACGGAGCTCCTTAAGGCCAAGATTGTCACGGATGCAAAAGATGATGGCGGGGCGAACAATGTGATCGATAAGTGTTCATACGATCCTTCCGATATTGTAAAAAAACTTGACAATATATACAAAAAAGCCGATCAGGTAGATGTTCTGGTAAGTGATCTGTTTTCTTCCACACTGGATGATCTGGGGGAATTCAAGGTAAATTGTATTGATACGGATGCACATATCTTATCGGAGATCGTGGGTAAATATGATGATAAGTGTCTTGCGGTCAGTGAAGAGATCCCGGATGTACTCATACATACCGATCCGAAGCGCCTGAGTCAGGTCATAGGCAATATCATATCCAATTCCTACAAGTATGCGGGGACCGGAATTGATATAGGTTACAGACTGATCGATGATTATCTTGAGATGGTGATCAAAGATCACGGGCCGGGAGTACCTGAGGATGAGATCGATCTTATTACAAATAAATTCTACCGTGGCAGGCAATGGGCAGAGAGTAACGCAGAAGGAAGCGGGCTCGGGCTCTATATAGCCAAGATGCTTATGGAGAAGATGGACGGGGATATATTACTTAAGAGTTCGGGGGATGGACTTACGGTTACACTCTTACTCAGATTAAGTTAGTTCGTTTACTTATCTGATAAGAATTTGATAAGAATTTAATAAAGCTCTGACAAAGAATCAGGAAACGGAACCATATATACTACTACCATAGGCTGGTATTCAGAAAGGAAGTAGTTATATGGTTTCATCTATTTTAAGAACAGAAAAACTGTGCAAATCATTCTCTAACGGTGGAGTACAGCAGCATGTTATCAAGAATCTTGATCTCGACATAGAAAAAGGCGACTTTACCGTCATAATGGGAGCATCCGGCTCAGGTAAATCCACATTATTGTATGCGCTCTCGGGCATGGATAAGCCTTCGATGGGCAAGGTATTCTTCGACGGTACGCAGATACAGGATTATTCCAATGATGAACTTGCGGTATTCAGAAGGGGCAACTGTGGATTCGTATTTCAGAGTGTGTACCTTTTGGAGAATCAGACGGTCCTTGACAATGTATTGACCGGTGCACTTATAGTACAGAAGAATACGCCCGAGCTTGCGACCAAAGCGAAGGAGTTGCTTAAGAAGGTAGGGCTTAAGGATGAGGATCTTAAAAAGTATCCCAACCAGTTATCCGGTGGTGAGGCACAGCGCGTGGGCATTGTAAGGGCGATCATCAACGATCCCAAGATACTTTTTGCGGATGAGCCGACGGGACAGCTCAATTCGGCATCAGGTAAGGATGTTCTGGATATATTATCCGACGTACATAAGAACGGTCAGTCTATAGTAATGGTCACACATGATCTGAAGACGGCTCTCAGGGCCACCAGAGTCATATTCTTACGTGATGGCGGAATTGTTGGGGAATACAGAATGCCGTTATACGGAACGGATGATGAAAAGGAGCGTCGGAGCAATCTGCAGCAATTCCTGGATGAGATGGGATGGTAGGTAAAGAGGTAGAACATGAAGATATTCAGATTATCACTTTTTAATATAAAGAAAAACAAAAAAGAAGTGATCGCGATCATTTTTTTGACGTTCATTACGGTATTTTTAATGAGCGCTGTAGTCAGCAGTGCAAATAATATGAATTCGGCTTTTGATGAAAGCTTTGAAAAGACCGGATGTGTTAATAACATGATCATCATGCCCAAGGAAAAATACAGGGAAGAATATATCAATATCCTTAAGGAGGATCCTGGTATATCGGATGTTAAGAGAACCGGAATATTGGAAGCAATGGTCGGCGCCGGAATAGTAAGGGATAAATCCGGGGATACAATAGCCTATAACATGTATATTACGACGGAGCAGACAGAGAAAGAATATGAAAACTTCGTCAAAACGGATATGTTGGATGAACCCGTGATAAATAATCTTGATCATTATATTTGGCTTCCGAGTCCTTTTGAGGTCACTTTGGGATATAAACCGGGAGAAACATTTACATTTGTATCGGGAGGAAGAGATTATCCTTTTACGATTGCGGGATTCTATGAAGCCGGTCTTATGTCGAGTTCGGGTTACGGATACAAACTCATCGTCTCTGAAAGAGATTATGAATTGCTCTCGTATATATATACCGAGAAATATTGCATATCATTTAATGCATATGAAGAATGGGATCGGACAGAGTATTTTGAAATGTGTACGGATGCGACGGGTGAAAATTTAAGTTCTGTCTGCTATTCATACGACTATGAAGGCGAAAAACAGATCGAATCCGTATTCTTACTGATCTTTTTACTGCTAAGTTCATTCCTGTCAATGGTAACACTTGTCGCGACAGTTTTCCTGATTAGACGCAAGATATCCAATGATATAGAAGACCAGATGATACAGATAGGCGTATTGGAGGCATTGGGATACAGATCGGCTGAAATATCACTGGCTTATATATATGAATATGTATTTTCGAGCGGTATAGGAGCAGTGCTCGGCGGCATAGTCTCTGTGATCTGCCTGCCGTTACTTAACGGTATTGTAGGCAATATGATGGGGCGAAGCTTTCAGGGGACAAAGAACAGTGGCGGAGTCGGTATTATCGTACTGATAGTTACGCTTGTAGTTACAGGCTTTGCATTGCTTAAAGCAAGGACTGTTAAGAAATTCCCACCGGTAATGGCCTTAAGAAAGGGAATACAGACGCATCACTTCGGAAGGAACATACTCCCGCTTGAGGGACGTAAAGGCAATATTAATGTATGGCTTGCGCTTAAGGACTTTTTTATCAATATAAGATCCGGTCTGGGTGCATGCATATGTATCACAGCAGCCGGAGCTGCGATATTATTTGCGGCGAATATGCTTGATTTCTTTAAAAAAGGTACTGACGGACTGGTATCGATCATGGGATGCGACATGGCAGAAGAACAGATCGAACTGACAAACGGTGTGGATGCGTACTCCATAAGAGATGAGATAGCCGGTCTTGACGGTGTAAGGAAAGTACGTGTCAGCTACGGATATCCTTATCTTAAGATAGCAGGTTCCGCTGATGATGCTACGGTAATAATATTCGATGATTTTACACTGTCCGAGAATATTTTCACCAACGAGGGAAGATATCCGGAGCATGATAATGAGATC
The DNA here is from genome assembly GCA_024694055.1 of Lachnospiraceae bacterium. GTDB lineage: Bacteria > Bacillota > Clostridia > Lachnospirales > Lachnospiraceae > Colinaster. The sequence goes on from JAILKC010000126.1 coordinate 5,262, forward strand.
ATGATATCCGTTGGCAGGAGTAAGAAGGAGGGATACAGACTCGGGGACAGTATCACTGTGATAAATGACGGTATAGAGAAGAGTTATGTGATCACCGGGATCGTAAATACCATGATGAACGGGGGATTCGGTGTATATTTGACGACTGACGGGTACTTAAGGATCAATCCCAACGCCCGCCCCGGCAGCGTGGAAGTCTATCTGGAAAAAGACGTGGACAGAAAAGAATTCGAAAATGTTCTTACCGATATGTATGGTTCAAATGCCGGAGAGGTACGCTCAGGTACAGATACTGACGGAGATCTGGAATCAAGGATAAGAAGAGTTGCCGATGAAAAAATGGCCGTACTCATTTCGGAATATGGAGTAACTGATATCGATTATGCGATACATATAGATGATAAGGTCATTTCAGGAGACAGCCGGGGGTATGTTATCAAAAACATATCTTCATTTAAGGATCTGACAAAGTCTCAGATGGAACCGATATCCGAGTCGATCAAATTATATTCCATCGGTGCGCTCATATTGATCGCATTAGTTGTATCGGTGATATTATGGATAATCACGGTGTCCAATATAAGAAGACAGAGGCAGTCGCTTGGTATCATGAAGAGCATGGGGTATTCTTCCAAAGATCTCATGGTGCAGATGGGGATCAAGTTCATGCCTGTGACGATCGTTGCAACATTTTTTGCCTCAATAGTTGCGGCTTATCTGATGAAGGCCTTTTGGATAATGGGATTCGGAATAGATAAGGGAATGAATATGACGGTGATCGTCGTTGTTGACATACTGATCGTGCTTTTCTGCTACTATGTAACATATTTAAGTGCAGGAAGGATCAAAAAGATATCGGTAACGGAACTTATGACAGAGTAAGCACTCATCATGGAGGTTTAAATGAATTATAAGAAGATATTATATGGTGTAAGCGCGGTATTTACTGCAGGATATCTGCTTGTCGGTGATAGTATCATAAGCCCTATGGATCATGTATATGCCAAGACAGCTGCTGCCACGGATACGGATAATGGTTCCGACAAGGAAGTGGTTAAAGATGGCGAAGGTAAGATATACTGCGTCGGATCTGTAAGCAAAGTCTACGTTACCGCAGCTGTTATGATGCTGGTCGAAGAAGAAAAGATCGAACTTGACAATCCAGTGACAGATTACATTCCGGAGTTTAAGATGGCCGATGACAGATATAAGGATATAACGATACGTATGTTGATGGATCATACATCCGGACTTATGGGAAGCTCTTTTAAGGATACATTTCTGTATGATGACAATGATATGTATCATCACGACAATCTGCTAAAGCTCTTGTCCGATCAGCGTCTTAAGGCTGACCCGGGGGAATATGCATGCTACTGCAATGACGGATTTGACCTTCTTGACCTTGTCGTTGAAAGAGTAAGCGGCATGGCATATACCGACTATGTCACTGATGTGATGGGTAAGAAGATGAATGTGGACCATACCGGTACCAGCCTCAATATGATAGGAGAATATGAATCGGCGCCCGTATACAGAAAGGGCAATATCGAATATGCCACAATATGTACAAAGGCCACAGGAGCCGGCGGTGTATATGCCACGGCGAAGGATACTGCAAGATTCGGCACTGTATTTTATAAGGACGACAATACCCTGCTTGGGGAAGGATCAAAGGTAGGCATGGCAACGCGTTGGAATGATAAGGACGCTGACAAGGATGAATATACGGCTGATTCGGGACTTGGCTGGGATTATGTCGAGGAACTGAAATATAAGAAGGCAGGGGTGAAGGTCCTCGGTAAAGGGGGAGATGCGATCGATAACCATGCGATGCTCATTGTGGCTCCGGATGAGAAGATAAGCGTAGCAGTCTTATCGAGCGGAGGTAATTCTTCTCTTAATGGAGCGATGGCTGAAGCACTTTTGGATACGGTGCTTAAAGACAGAGGGATCGAGGTATCCGATCCGGTGGCAGGTGATGTGACATTGTCTGATTCAATACCGCAAGAGTATGAAGAATATGCGGGATATTATGTTATCAGCAGAGGTATGAGTCAGAATGATATATGGAATATAAGCTTTAACGAAGGATACATGGATGTTGAAGAGAGTGGAATGTACAGGAATGAATCCTTAAAATACAGATACTCAGAAGACGGAAAGTTTTGCAGAGTAGATGACTATGATAATACCGTAATGGACGGAGAAACCATATCCTTTGTCAGGCATTCGGATGGAAATATATATATAAAAGAGGATGTGCTGCAGATCATGCAGGGAATGGGTAATAGGGCCATGAGCATGTATGTCGGGCAGAGAATCGAGGACAATACTGTAAGCAGTGATGTTATAAAGAAATGGGCCGGCTATGAGAACAGAAAATTTGCACTTTTTGATAACAGATATTCATCAGGATTCTATGAGACACCGTTCTTTACATGTAAAGTAGCGGAAGGATTGCAGGGATATGTATTTGTCGGAAGCGAAGAGTCTTATGCGCTTGAAAAGATCGCGTCGGGGGATGAGGCAAAAGCTTTCCTTACAATTCCCGGTGATGCATCAAGAGATATCTATGATGTAAAGTTAAGCGAAAATGTAAATGTCCATGATGGCATATATAATGTGGTTGATCTGCAAAGCAGGGGACTTAAGTGCCTTGATGTCGATATGGCACCGAGCTTAACTTCGGATATCAATGAGGTGAAACTTGTAAGCGATGAGGCGGCTTGGTACAGACTTGACGGCGATGTGTCAAATACAACGATTGCTGTTGATAAGCCGTCTGAGAGTTCCGTATTCGTATATAACAAGTTCGGTGAGATGGTATATACCACGCTTATGAAAGGCGGTAACGGGGATATACCGCTGCCGAAGGACGGCTATATAGTGTTTGTCGGAGAGACGGGAGAAACGGTCGCTATAGGCAGATAAAATGCGAATGCGCAAATATGACTAAAGTCATATACAAGTTATTTCTTTTTTCACTACAAGACAAAATATTGCTTTTATATAATGAGTGTGTCAGATGGAAGACACACTCATTTTTTTAACATGGAGGATAGGAAAGTGGAAACGATCTTAAAGACAAATGATCTTACCAAGAAATACGAAAGCAGAGTTGTAGTGGATAACCTGAATATTGAGATAAAGCAGGGCGAGGTATTCGGGCTTTTGGGTCCCAACGGAGCAGGGAAAAGTACGACAATGAACATGATCTGCGGAATAATAAAGCCTACTTTGGGGAACGTGGAATTCATGGGTAAGGACTTCAGAAAAAACAGGAAGGAGCTTATCGATAAGCTTGGATACATTCCACAGGATCTGGCGATACAC
>JAILKC010000140.1 GCA_024694055.1 Lachnospiraceae bacterium
CATCTTTATATTGCCCATGTGGATGAACTTTTTGCTTCGTACGCTTGCATGGCAGACTCTTCTTGAGAAGACCGGTGTGATCAATTCCGTTCTTACTTTTATTGGCCTGCCGACAATCAATATCATCAATACATCCTATGCCATCGTACTTGGTATGGTATATAACTTTCTGCCTTTTATGGTCCTTCCGTTATACAACTCTCTTACCAAGATAGATGAGAATGTATTAAATGCGGCAGCCGACCTCGGAGCCAACAGCACACAGACGTTTTTAAAGATCACTTTACCGCTTACGGTTCCCGGTATCATATCCGGCATTACCATGGTATTCGTTCCTGCTCTTACGACTTTCGTTATCAGTAAATTGCTTGGCGGAAGCAAGATACTCCTTATAGGCAACGTAATAGAGGAACAGTTCACCCAGGCAAGCAACTGGCATCTCGGAAGCGGACTATCCATAGTGCTCATGATATTTATCATATTCACCATGATCGTATCCGCAATATGTGATAAAGACGGGGAGGGCTCAATTCTATGAAGAAAACAGTCATTACCGCTCTCAGGCGAATATATCTCATACTCATACTGATATTTTTATATGCACCCATCGTGACTCTTATCGTGCTTTCATTTAATTCAAGCAAAACAAGGGCCAAATGGGGCGGATTTTCACTTAAATGGTACGGATCACTGTTTAAAAACAGAGATATCATGCAGGCATTGTCCACCACCTTGATGATTGCCCTGTTCTCTTCTGCCATAGCTACGGTAATAGGTCTGTGCACATGCATAGCGCTTCGTAAAATAAAAAAAAGAACCCGTTCTGTAATGCTCGGCGTGACCAATATCCCCATGCTCAACGCGGATATTGTGACCGGAATATCGCTTATGCTTCTTTTCTTAAGTTTTGGAATGAGGTTCGGATTCGGAACGATACTTTTGTCGCACATCACATTCAATATTCCTTATGTGATATTAAGTATCATGCCAAGAATGAACAATCTTAACGTTCCGGTATATGAGGCAGCTCTGGACCTTGGAGCTTCTCCTCTGTACGCGTTTTTCAAAGTCGTCATCCCCGAGCTTTTGCCCGGTATATTAAGCGGTTTTTTGCTGGCATTTACGATGTCGCTTGATGATTTTATCATTACACATTTTACCAAGGGCGCCGGAATAGATACCCTTTCCACAAAGATATATACGGAAGTCAAAAAAGGCATCAAACCTGAGATGTATGCCCTTTCGACCATTATATTCATATCCGTTTTTATCATGCTTTTGATAGTCAACAGACCCGAAAAAAACACGGACAAAAAGATCGGGACAAACGTATAACGTTGTCCCGATTTCTTTTCTTTTTCTTATATTCTTTTTACTTTGATTTTACTTCTTCCCAGAGGCTGTTATACAGCTCATCTCCTTCAGTTCCAAGATACTTGAATGTCTCAAGTCCGGAATACTTGGACAGATCCGGGAATGCAACTTCCGAATTCTTTATATCCTCATCCTCTATCAGATCTCTTGCTCCGTCATTGGGTGTGGAGTATGTGATGTAATCGAAGTTTTTAAGAGCGATATCAGGACGGCACATAAAGTCGATAAACTTCTCTGCATTGTCTTTGTTATTGCAGTTTTTGGGGATAACCCAGCAGTCTATCCATACATTGGTACCTTCCTTTGGTATCACATATTCAAGATCCGGATTCTCTCTCTTGGTAAAGATTGCTTCACCGGAATAAATCACGCCAATAGCTGCCTCATTACCGATCATCTTATCTCTCACCTGGTCTACAACATATGCCTGAACTATAGGCTTCTGTGCGATAAGTTCTTCCTTGGCTTTGGTAAGTTCGCTCTCATCGACTGTATTCATGGAATAACCCGCCCTCTTAAGAGCTACCATGAAAGCATCCCTTACCGAATCCTGCATAAGGATATTGTCGGCATAATCAGGATCCCACAGAATGTCCCAACTGTCCACAGGCTTATCTACCATTTTTGTATTATATAAGATCCCCACTGTTCCCCAACAATATGGAACCGCATATTTATTGCCGGGATCGAACTCGTCTGCCTGATCATAATACTGTTTACCGATGTACTGCTTTGCATTGGGCACCTTGTCCCAATCCATCTCAGCCAAAAGGTCGTTCTCGATAAGTTTCTGTATCATATAATCGGAGGGACAGATAACATCATATACGGTAGCCCCTGTCTCCACCTTCGGATACATGATCTCATTGGTCTCATATTCATCGTAGACCACCTTGATTCCCGTCTCTTCTTCGAACTGCTCAAGCACTTCGGGATCGATGTACTCTCCCCAGTTGTATACCACAACTTCATTGTCCGAGCCTGCCTGTCCGCATCCGCAGACCAATGCTGACGCAAATGTTAACGCCGCAAGTAACACTGTCAATTTCTTCATAATCCTCATCCTCACTGTAAATCTAGTAACTTAAAAGAATAACGATACTTCTGTCTCTGACAACTATCTTTTTCTCATCGTCAGGCAAAGCAAGTCCTTCTTTTGAGCTCTCATATGTATCCAGCAGTACTTTCCAATGCTTGCCGGCGCCGATCTTGGGCAACGCAAAGCTGTGTCCGGACCAATGCATATTGACTGCCATATATATGAATTCACCCTTTTTACCTTTATCTGAAGCAGTTTTATTCCTGCCATCAGCATCTATGTCCGCATAAGCTGTCGCATACATTATCGCAAAATGTCTGGTCAGATCATCCGTCTCGGCTTTCCACGCCTCATCGCCGTGCAGAGACAGATCCGGGAAGCCGCATGAGCCGAAATCACTCATGGCAAACGGTCTGTCCATATGTAATATACTGTAAGCCTTTCGAAGCTTAATGCACCTGTGATACCAGTCGTAAATGTCTTTATTGCGATCCAGATCATGCCAGTTAAGCCAAGTGACCGGTCCGTCTATACAATAAGGGTTGTTATTGCCTTTTTGAGAATTGCCGAATTCATCTCCCATTAAGATAAGCGGTGCAGACTGGCTTAATGCATTAAAAGTGATTGCATTACGTATCTGGCGTCTTCTTAATCTGTTAACCGCCTTACGACTCGTCGGTCCTTCAAAGCCACAGTTCCACGAAGCATTGTATGGATTGCCATCCTTATTGTTCTCTCCGTTGGCCTCATTGTGCTTTCTGTCGTAACTTACAAGATCCATAAGCGTAAAGCCGTTGGATGATGTGATGTAGTGTATCCGTCCGAGTCTCTTATCCACATATTTAAGATCCGAGATGACATTGCGGATCATGCCCTCATCACTCTTTAAAAACCGGCGTATATCGTACATATATTCATCGTTGCATATTGCCAGATTCTTGAATCTCGGGATCTGATTTCCATATATATCATCCGCGGCAAATCCGTAGTATATGAGCTTGGTATTGGCAAACATCGGCTCGCCTGCGATAAGAGTGATCGGAATATTCTCACCCATCAGATGAAAGCCGTCAACATGGTATTCATGCACCCAGAACTTAAGCACCTCTATGATATATGATTCCATTGTTCCTTTAGGGAAGTAGAACTGCATGACCAATTCCATCCCTGCCTTATGCAAGGCAGATACCATGGCTTTAAAACTGTCCGTAGCTTTCATGCCCGGTGCCGCAAAACTGGCCTTGGGTGCAAAATAAAAACCCTTTTTATATCCCCAGTAGTTAAGTTTGGGCTCGACGGGCTTATAAGCATCCATCACATCATTGTCCTTGATCTTGGGCACCTCAAGCTCTATATACTCATAAGCCGGCATAAGTTCTATCGCAGTAACACCAAGCTTTTTAAGATATGGTATCTTCTCTGCCACTCCGTCAAAAGTTCCCGGATTCTTAACACCTGACGAAGAATGTCTCGTAAAGCCTCTCACATGCAAAAGATAGAACACTGAATCACTCAATTTGCGCATAATGGGCTTATCAGTCTCATAACTCATCCTGTCAGCCTCGCGAACTATACCGCACTTAAGCTTCTTAGGAGTCTTGCCCCAGCGTTCATTGCCTATTATCAGCCTGCCGTGAGGATCGGGGTATTCTCTGTCACCCTCATAAAATGAATAATAGTATCTGTCGATATCAATATTCTCAAGTCGCATACAGTTGATATTGCCCACCCTGCATGCCGAAGAATAGGGTATTCTCCTGCTCTTTACGCTCTCTCTGTCATAGAGAATAACTCCGGCTGATTCCGTCGATGAACAGACTACCGCCAAATTGACCGCATCATCACTTATACAATATGCCCCCAATGGATAGGGATTGCCCGGTAATACTCTGATATCCTTCATATATTTTCCTTTTCATTGTATGTTCCGGTTCGTCAAAAAACGTAAAGCGAAAATACAGTTTATTCTATCACATTTATATAAAAATATATATATTTTATTGAATTTGCCTTATGTATCCCTTAAAATATCACTGTAACACAGACAACACGAAATGGAGAGATACATGAACGAACCCGAAGAGAGAATGAGCGTTGATATTGAACTCGAAGACGGAAGTACGGTTAACTGCGAAGTGATCACCATACTCGAAGTCGCAGGCAAGGACTATATTGCACTGTTGCCCGAAGGTCAAACAGGTGATGTACAGGATGTATGGTTCTACGGATACAAGGAAGATCCCAACGATCCGAATGTTGAGCCGGAACTTTCATACATAGAGTCGGACGATGAATACGAAGCAGTCACGGACGCATTTGACGAATATCTTGATGACTGCGAATTCGACAGAATGGACTGATCTTTATATCACACAAAATATGCCGGCATGCGATATGCCGGCATATTTTTCTCAGATTAACTGACTCTTCATGTAAAACTAAGCCAACATGGCCTCAAACTCCATTCTGGGAATTGGCCTTGAATAGAAAAAGCCCTGTTGGATATCACAACCTATATCCTTAAGAAAACTGCTCTGTGTCTCAGTCTCCACGCCTTCACAGAGCGACTGCATACCAAGTTCCCTTGCCATATTGATTATATTGGCCAGTATGATCTTCTCTTTCTTCTTAAGATCGACTGTCCTTAAAAAGGCTCTGTCAAGCTTTATCACATCAAATGATACTTCACTCAAGAAATTAAGTGAAGAATAGCCCGATCCGAAATCATCCATCGATACTTTTATTCCCATATCATGAAGCCTGTCTATAAATGTCATGGCTCTTTCCGGATTCTCCATACAGGTAGTCTCCGTGATCTCAAATTCCAGATAATCGGCCGGAACATGATACTTATCCATAAGGCTCATAATTTTATCTATGATGTCAAAGTTTTTAAAATGCTGTCTTGATACATTAAGCGATATCGGTACAACGCTCTCTCCCGCAGACAATTTCTCACCTATGAATCTGATCACTTCCTCATACATAAAATAGTCCACGTCTACAATCTGTCCGCTCTTCTCTATAGCAGGTATAAACTGATCCGGATATACAAACTTTCCATCAGGCTTCTTCCATCTGACCAAGGCTTCCGCACCATTTATCTTACCCGTATCGGAATCAATCTTAGGCTGATAATACGGAACAAGTTCTCTGTTCTTGATAGCATCCTTAATGGAATTGAGTATCTCCAAGTCGTTATTGATCCTGTCAGCCATCTTATCATCAAAGAGCACAACAGATTCATCTCTGGACTCCTTGGCAAGTTTCCTGGCAACATTGGCATTGGCTATGGCAGTCTCGGGGTCCATATCTTTATTGTCCGAAGTGATATAGAACACTCCACTGGCTACCTTGAGTCTCTTGCAGTCAAACATCTCACATAAGTGATTCTCCAATTCCTCATTGACCTGTTTGACATACTCAAAGAGCATCTCAACAGAGACCTTCGAACTCACATAGCCGGCAGCAACGATATTGTCCGATACTACCCTGGTGCCGGTGATAAACGAATCAGGGTCCTGAGACACACATCTTGCGAACTCAGCGATCAGTTCATCGCCCTTCTTATAGCCATATGTATCATTGAAATATTTAAAATGTTTGATGTCGGAATATATGATAGGAATAACAACATCTTCCGACAAACTGTCCATGGCTTCTTTCAGTTTATCGATAAAACTGTCATACGAATCAAGGTGAGTAACAGTATCTTTCATATTGGCCTCATTTCTTTCGCAGATACTGCGAAAAGGCGGTGCATGATCATGCCGGCTGTCTGAAACATCCAAAGATCATGAAAAAATCTACATAGTGGAATATCCAAAACCGTTACATATCGCATCAACCGGTGTTCCCGACTTACATAACGGACAGTTGTCGGATGCATAGCCCGCATAATCCGGCAGATCCCTGGTAGAATACAAAGCTCTTATGGGAATGGTATCTATCTGTGTGGCAACAGAGAATATGGCACCTATTCCGACTACATGTCCTCCATAGAAATGAACAGAGCCAAGTGCACTCTTAAGCGTGCCTCCCGTAGTAGCCGTATCTATAAGGATAAGCACGTTCTTCTTCTCTATCATGTGCTTGTTGTTCTCACGGAACCTCATCTAATCGGATGACCACACGTCTGAACTCCAGTC
>JAILKC010000019.1 GCA_024694055.1 Lachnospiraceae bacterium
AACCTTATCGATATTCTGTGTAAGATAACTTATATTGGGGATCGTAGTATCGATCCCATACTTGAAAGCATCCATAAATGATGCTCCGCAATCAATAACAATGATCGAGTCGTTGTACTCAATCACGGTCATATTCATTCCGATTCTGTCAAATCCACCAAGAGGTATTATCCTGACTATATCTTTCATTTACTCTCCCCAAATATGATCACTAATGCAACTCGCAGTATCTCTAAAGCGGCTCATCATCCGTCTTCTGCGTCATGATCTGACTGAGATAATAAAGCTTAAGCTTCTGATTGGCTCCCTTGGGCATAGCGACATCCTCCTTTACATCCTGCAGATGTCCCTATTATATCACGTTTTTGTTCACATCATGACATTTTCGGGAAGGAAATGGAGGAAATAAAGTGAGCCCCAAAAAACAAACGCATAATAAAAACTGTTGCCAAAGAGCGCAACAGATCGTATATAATTTATATAAAATATGTGATCGGAGATTTCAAAATGGACGATAGGAACAATAAACCCGATGATCAGCAACAGACATCTCAAGATTACACCGAATTACCCGATATCTCACTGGACGAAGTCTCAGGCGGTAAAAAAATAGGAAATTTTTTCGCGGATATAGATAAAGTGAAAAACGCTAAGGCATGATAACTATATTGGACCGTTCCGGATACGTGACCTTCGTCAGCCACTATGGCGGCACTCGCACGGAATGCCACGCAATATCAATGCCAATAAGGCTTCTGATCCTTATGGCTGTAGCCCTTCATCTTATCCTTGTAAGAATCGAAGATTGACTCATATTTCGACAGTACATTTGCTTTCAGTATACCGGTCTCCTTTATATGATTCAATGCCAGTTCCAGTTCCTTAAGATTGATCTGTGCCGCGTCCTTGTAATTGTTCGACATATTCATCTCAAGAGATTGGATGATCTTGTCAAGTTCTTTCTCTGCCTTACTTTTTAAAAGTTGCATATTCCATCCCTCATACAACATCAGCCGGCTTGCATCCCGTAACCTTGATGAGGTCATCGGGAGACAGTTCTATCTGATATCCCACCTTGCCGGCACTGACAAAGATCTTGTCATATCCCGTCGCAGTCTCATGAATAAATGTCGGAAACTGCTTCTTCATGCCCACAGGGGAGCAACCACCGTGTATGTATCCTGTTAACGGGAGCAGATCCTTTTGTTTGATCATGCTTATCGATTTTTCACCCGATGCCTTAGCCGCCTTCTTCAGATCCAGCTCAGCTTCTACGGGCACTACAAACACATAGTATCCCCCGGTTTTTCCCTGAGTCACAAGTGTCTTGAACACATGGGAAGCATCCTCTCCCAGGATCGCAGCGATCTCTGCACCTGTCAAAGTCGCATCCGGTTCATATGTATGGCTATCGTAGCTTATCTTCTTGCTGTCGAGAACCCGCATTACATTCGTTTTATCATCCTTTTTCATATATACATCCCTTTGGCTAATTCCAATATATTATCATTCCATGGTATTATTCAGACAAGTATCACAGTAGTCATCCACTGCATTGTGAAAATCCGCATCAGAATACTCTATGCTTCCGAATCATCCCCTATGAAAAAAGCTACGGAGCAATCCTGTACTTAAACTGTTTAACCAATCCCCAATATATGTCTCTCCATGCTCTCGCGCAGAAGCTGCGAGTCTTCCTCAAGGTGCGCCAAAAACGAGACCATTATCTTTCTGTCGGGGAGCACATAGCACTTTTGTCCCCATTTTCCGTTTATACTGAATCCGTCTTGGTATTTCCATATGAAATATCCGTAGCCGCCTTCCCTGTTCATCTGCTGAACAGAAGTCGCTTCGTCTACGTATCTCTCAGAGAGGATTCTTTTTCCCTCATATACGCCTCTGTTGTACAGGAGCAGACCGAGCCTGCTGAGTTCATTCACAGTCAGCTTGGCACCTGAGGCGCCGTAGAAATAACCTTCCGGGCATCTGCTGTACTCGTAGCGGTCTATCCCAAGCGGTGCAAATATCCTCTCTTCTATGAACGCGCCAAGATCCCTTCCCAGCGCTTCCGTCAGCGCCACTCCGACCAGATACGCGCTTATATTACTGTAGTTGAATATCTTTTCATCGGGCGCGGAGATCTTGCAATTCAGCGCAAAATCAAGATAGCTATCTCCTTCCGGGCGAAAAGGAAGGTCACCCACAGACATCGTAAGGAAACGGTATATCGATATCCGGCCGAACACCTCTTTCTGCTCATCGCTCATCCCTTCAAGCCTCTCATTCGGCAGATAATAAAGTATCGATCTGTTTAGATCAAACTTCTCTTCATCCGTTGCGATCGCTACGGCAAAGGAAAGGATCGTCTTTGTCACAGAATAGATATCATACAGATTGTCATCGGTATCCCCGAAAGAGTGGGTCAGCACCCCGTCCTCGTATACTTCGGCTCCATAGACCGTCCAGGAGTGTCTGCGTATATCGCTCACAAATGCCTCAAAGTCCATATTTTTTCCTCTAATGCTCCACGTAGTGCAGATATGCATTCATCCTCTGCATGGCTTTCGGGCTGCCTGGATTCTTGGCAACCTCATCGCCCAGTTCTTTCGGGAATCCAAGGCTCACTATCGAATTCACCAGCTCGTCTTTAGCTGATATCCATTCCGAATTGATCATATATCCCTCAATACCAGTTCCGTGACACCGGGATTCCATCCCGGGCGGATGCTCTTTACCTTACTGCTGCGGCCATATGAGAATTCATCTTCGATGGCTTCTTTGATCCT
>JAILKC010000163.1 GCA_024694055.1 Lachnospiraceae bacterium
GAAGAATTCATATCACTTAATGTGATATTGAGCCTCTCAATCGATTCACCCTGATTGCTGTTGGCATCAGAGAGTATATGAGAGATATCAAAACATTCACCGGCTCTGCTGTTCATGGCACCTGATATACTTGAGAGAGAGTTAAACGTACTCCTCATCTTCTCAATATATTCGTTGAGACTCTCTGCCAACGTAGTGATCTCGTTATTGCCTTCCGGAACGATCTTAACCGTGAAATCACCCTTACTGATCTCAGTTATGCTCTCGGTGATCTTGGTCACGGGGTTAATGGCCTTGTTTATTATTATATAGATGAGTGCAGCCATCAGTGCTATCAATATGATCGCACTGATAAATGTGATGATCATAACGTTAAGGATGCTGTTACTTAAGATTGACGAAGGAACAGCGCTTACAACGGCCCATGATGTCTCTTCGATATCCGTCGCCGTATACATATAACTTCCGACAGAAGACTTGGCTGTCACCACCTTGCTTCCGTCAGCCTTCGAACTCTTGTTAAGCGAATCAAAGACAGGTGCAAGCCCTGCAGCAACCGGATCCGTTGTGTCGTTCAAAGTCTGTCCCACACTGTCGGCCATATTGCTTATAAGGATATCCTTGGTCTCTTTATTGATGATGTAATACTTGGCATCTGCGGATAATGATTCAAACCCTGCCACCTTCTCGGCAACCTTATCGAAATTGATATCACTGCTTAACACCACGTTATCTCTGATCATTACGGCACAAGCCAGACACGTCTTGCCTGTAGATGCATCTACATAAGGCTCAGACGTATAGATCTTTCCGCCTGCTGCCAATGCGCCCTGATACCATGGTCTGTCAGTAAACACAAATGTATCATCGGGTATCCATCCCGAACCGTCTAAGAACTTGCCGGTCTCACCGTAAGCCATATATATATCCTGCGAATCCGGATCAAGTTCGGTAAGCTTAAGGAGCATAGCAAGTGTATCATCATATGATGACTCCGGAAGATTACGCATAACATCCGATGTCTGTCCAACCCTCTCCTCTATACTGCTCCACCAGTTGTGGATCTCACTGGCATATGTCACTGACTCTCTTGCAAGTATGTTATTCGTCAGTTCCTGGATATTATCCGAAGCAAGCTTAATACTTATCTGCGTGATAATCACGATAATGATCGCCACATAGATAATGATCTTGCTAAGCAATGTCTTCTTAAGGGATTTTCTTTTTTTAGGTTTCATGACTATTTCCTCCTACTTGCTATAATATACCATAAATGGCGCTGATTTTGAACCCTGGGGACGGGGGTAGTGGTCCATTTTTATTCATGGATCTTGCCTCCTTATCTGTAAGCGTGATTCCCTATATATATTTATACGAAAGAAATTCACGAATTGCTACACTTTTTCAAAACGTCTCCCATCAGCCTTTTCAACTACTATCCGAGGACAAGAAAAGAACCAAAACCCAATCTACCACTCTCTTACCATTTTCCCCATGTTTATGAAGTGATCCGCGATCCTTTCGGAGTTTGATGCCAGCGACATATACTGCGATCCGACTATTGCTGTGCATATTCCTTTATTAAGTCGGATTATATGATTTTCTTCCATTCTAGTGGTTATCCTGTCTACTTCATCCTCAATCTTGAAGGCTTCGTCAAGGGCTTCTTTATCCTTCATGGTGTATGCCCTTATTATTCTGTCAAAGAGCTTTTCTATGTGTTCTCTCATGTATGCTATCTCTGAGACGGCCGATTCAGAAAAACCTTCATTCTCGGATTTGAGCGTATCGGCATATTCCATAATATTTTCAGCATAGTCTCCTATCCTTTCCAGGTCACTTATCGTGTGGAATGTGGTCGATACGAATTTATGGTCTTTTTCGCTCAACGGAAGTTGTGACAGTTCCACAACGAACTTCACAAGTTCTTTGTTTATATAGTCAAGCTCCTTCTCATTTTTACTGAACTGGTCCTGTTTTGAAAAATCAAGATGACATATGGATTCTAATGAATATATATAGTTGCGCATCGCGATATCAGCCATATTAACGATCTCTTTCTTGAGCTGATCCACAGCGATAGGCGGTGTTTTCAACATGTTCCGGTCAATATAGTAAAGCCTGTATTCATCCTCGGCGGCACTGTCTTGTTTGCTATCGGGGATCATCTTTGTCACGACTCTGACCAAAATACCGGTCAGCGGCAGGAATATCAGCACGGTGATCGTATTAAATACCGTATGGAACATAGCGAGCTGGATCTGTGGTACTTTCGGAAAAAGTCGCTCAAATATTATACCGAAATCCACACTTCCGCCGCTTAACAAAGATATAAAAGCACCTATTATCATAAAGACGAACACTCCGCCCACATTGAATAACAAATGGATAAGTGCTGTTCTTTTGGCATTTTTTCCGCTGCCCAGTCCTGCGATCATGGCCACTACACAGGAACCGATATTGGAACCCATAGTCAGATAAATGCCCTGATCAAGCGTGATCAGTCCCGTAACGACCATAGTGATCGCGATCGATGTCATAACTGATGAGCTCTGGATAATTGCAGTGAATAAGGCTCCTACAACCACAAGAACTATGGCACTGTCTATTCCGCTTAGGAAAAGTTTAACAGAATCGAGTCCCGAAAAAGTTTTCATTGATGAACTCATCATCGAAAGACCCACAAACAACATGCCAAATCCGGAAAATATCCCGCCCCAGCGCTTTATCTGATCCTTTTCTCCGAAAAGCGAAGCCAATGCTCCGACACCTGCAAAGGCCGAAAAGATCACGGTAGTAGACAGACTGTTATTGCCTGTCATTCCCAATGCAACTATCTGTCCGGTGATCGTTGTACCGATGTTAGCACCGTATATAACCGTTGCAGCCTGAGTTAATGTCATAATACCGGCATTTACAAAACCTATGATCATAACCGTAGTGGCGCCGGAACTTTGGATCGCAGCAGTTGTCGCTGCACCTATACCCACTCCTATCATTTTATTTCCGGACACCTTTCTAAAAAGGGTTCGAAGCTTACTGGAGCTTATGGCTTCAAGGTTAGAGCTCATTATCGAACATGCAACAAGAAATATACCGATGCCGGCAAGCATCGACAATACTTCGGAAATGATTACGGTTGTACTCATTGTTTTTGATTCTCCGATCTGTTCTTCTATGGCAAAAAAATAGACTCCACCACAACAATGTGGCAAAGTCTCGCTTCTTACAACACGTTCCGGGGATCTCTCCCGTACTGACGAAAGCGTATTACATGCTATATTGCATGCAAGCTACTCCCTTTGACATTTCTATATTATCAACGAAATAAAATACTGTCAATTTGATATCATTGCATTCTTTCGATAAACTCTTTGATATATTGTTGACATGCTCAGGCCGGTCATCATTTGAGTTATGGACCATGGGGACGGGGTTGGTGGTCCATCATACCTTTCCGGACCCGCAGCACATAATCATCCGATAGCCGGTCGTACGAGACATTCCAATCTTTAATGGCAGCCACTTTTGAACGTTCCCAAATAATTATGGTTTGTGTCGTAGGTTCGTCCGTTATCTGCCTGCCAGAAATAGACGTCGCAAGGTATGCACTTACCTTTATAGTACATCGTATACTGATCATCGATATACGTGGCGCTCCGTACCTGTTGAAAACTGCTTTTACCGCAATATGGACAGGTGAGTGTCGTATTTGTGTACGTTGCGCTATTAGACCATTTCAATCCACCTGCTACTGTATCCAACAGTTCATCCGGAAGTTCTATACCCATCTTACCGGCGCAAAGCATCAGTTCATCCATGGTCTTACATTCTTTTGCTTTTTCCTTCTGCTCGTCGCTTAAGCTGTCCCACATACTCTTTAACGCTTCGTTAAGCTCATCTGCTCTGTTTTCGTTTTCACTCATGGATATTCCTCCTTAATCTGTGAACCCTGGGGACGGGGGTAGTGGTCCATTTTTATTCATGGATCTTGCCTCCTTATCTGTAAGCGTGATCCCCTATATATATTTATACGAAAGAAATTCACGAATTGCTACACTTTTTCCGGATTTCACGAAAAAAGTCCCTATATCATTTCTGATATAGAGATCTTTAATCTTTCATCTTTATGGACCTTGCGAAAAATCAAGTAATAGAAAGGACGGAACTGTCACCGTACCAATACCGTACCAGATTTTGTCAAATCACAGACTCTTTTCCAGTTGCTGATACCATTCAGAAATAACTGAATAGGCTTTCTCGAGCTGTGGATA
>JAILKC010000007.1 GCA_024694055.1 Lachnospiraceae bacterium
ACGCCTGCTGCCGTCATATGGATATCTCCGGTCAGATTAAGAGCAACCAGTCCGATCGTAAGAAGAAATCCTGTCATAAGTATGGCGCATATACCTGATGCACTGAAATATGAGAGCACTATCTGCCATCTTTTGATCGGAGTGGCAAGTATGTCCTGATCCACATTGTTTTCCTTATCATTGACAACCGTAGACAGGCAGTTAAAGGGTACGGTGATGATAGCGGAGCCCAAAATACCGGTTAAAAGAATGATACCTGTCATCATATCAATATCATTTGCATCTATCAGATCCTTCAACATCGGTACCCCTTCGATCACACCATTTATCGCGTTTACAAATGTACTCTTTAAGAACAGCAGGTACAGAGCAAATACTATTATGGAAGTAAGCAGAGAAAACAGCACCGACTGCTTGTCCTTAAAATATATCAATATATTTCTTTTAGTAAGTCCCATATACATTCTCATGCTTCCATCTCCCTTCCCGTAAGATTAAGGAATACATCATCCATTGATCCCTTTATCACTTCATAATCAATTATCTTTGATCTGTTCTCATACAGCATATCCGTGACAGAGCCGTCAAATCTTATGTTGTAATGATCCGCGTCATACGTCCATTCATGATCGCGTATGATCCCTTCATTCTCCGAGGACTTTTCCGTATACCATATAAGCTTTGATGAAGCGTATCTGCTCTTAAGCTCCGAAGGTGAACCGGATGCGATTATATGCCCTTTTTCAAGGATCTTTACTCTGTCCGCATCCGCTGTCTCTTCCATATAGTGTGTTGTCAGAAAAATCGTAAGATTCTTTTCCTTTTTCAAAGTCCTGATGTGATCCCACACCATTTTACGAGACTTTGGATCCAACCCGGTTGTCGGCTCATCCAGAAAAAGTATTCTTGGCTCATTGATAAGCGCTCTGACTATATCTACTCTTCTCCTCTGTCCGCCGGATAATCTTTCATATCTTCTGTTCCAGATATCTGCTATCTCAAAGCTTTCCATATAAGGATCAAGCCGGTTTTTTATCTCCTTCCTGGTCAATCCGTAGTAAGCACCTCTGGTCATCAGGTTTTCGCCGACCGTAAGCTTTTTATCCAGCACCGAATTCTGAAAAACGATCCCTATAAGCTTTCTTATCTCATCATCTTCTTTTGAAAGCTTATGTCCAAACACACTGATGTCTCCGGAAGTCTTACTTAAGATGGTACACAGGATATTAATCGTCGTAGATTTTCCGGCTCCGTTCTCTCCTAGGAAAGCAAACAGTTCTCCTTCTTTTACATTAAACGATATATCATTTACCGCCGTGAAACTGTCATATTTCTTGACCAGATTGTTAACCGTAATCGCGTTTTGCATTTTGTCCTGTCCTCCTTGTGACTGATACCTCTTCCTGAATCCATATATATCACAAGGTTTTGGGCAAAAAAAGAGCAACCCGACCAACATGCATATACATGTGACCAAGTTGCATAATCATGGCAATTAACCGACTGTCTGTCAGAATCTTATATGATCATTCTTCATCCCTTATCTCATCAATAGCCTCATTGATCTTCTTTTCATCACTCTTCAACATCCAGATTGTCGATATCCAGACAAAAGCATAGATGAGCACATACATTATGACTACGCAAATATATGCACTCAAGCTACTATACCATCCAAAAATATATCCGCAGAAACTCACGATGGCCAATGTGGCGAGAAAATGAAAAGCTGTCTTTATACATACTTTTTCTCTGCTCTCTTCTCCGATATACAACATAAAAAGTGTAGCCAAAGAACACAAAAAGCCCGCCAGTATTATGGAAAACGGAATATACCATTCCCAGATTATCACATCATCCCCTCCAAGTAGAAAGGATAGCATAGCCTGTACACCTATGCCAAAAAGAATGCCTGTAGATATCATCAATGTCTGACTGAATATCAGTTTTGTCTTGTTCATATATTCCTCCAAGGTATTCCGGATCTCATGCGTATCTTACCGGTACCATATTATCCGAAACAGGGTCATACCCCTAACTTTCTCTTCAGTTCCTTTACATAGCCTCTGGATATTATAAGTCTTTCACTGTTTAGCATCTCCACACTCATTCTGGCATTCAGTTCGGCTCTTACGGATCTGATCTTTCGAATGTTCACTATCATGGCCTTGGAACATCGTAAAAAACTAAATCCCAGAATACCTTCCAACTCGTACAGCCTGTACTTGGTCTCATAACATTTTTCTTTGGTATATACATATGTCCTCTTATCAACCGATTCAATATAATATATCTGATCGGTTCGAACCATATATGTATCATTCCCCATGATGGCCGGTATACATGCTCCGTTTTTTTTCAGTATCTCAGATGCATTACGTATGCTTTCCGTTATCTGTACGGCGCTTATTACCGCATTTTCGTCATCCAAAGACTCAACCTGTCTAATCTCTACTCTCATGTGTATCCTATTTGTTGAAGAACAGTTTTCTTGCGTTCTTGTAAGTCTGATCCAGTACTTTATGGTAAGGCACGTCCTTAATCGCCGCTATTTTTTCCGCGATAAGAGGAATATAGAGCGAACTGTTACGCTCACCACGATGAGGTGTGGGCGCCAGATAAGGACAATCCGTCTCAAGTAGTATTCGATCCAACGGAATCTCCTCTACTGCTTCCACTACTTTCTTGGCATTGGAAAAAGTGATGACACCTCCGATACCGAAATAATAACCAAGCTTAAGAAGCTCCCTTGCCGTCTCTACACTGTATGAATAGCAGTGCATTACACCCGGAATATCTCTGGCAATATTGCTCTTAAGTATCTTCATGGTATCTTCCGTGGCTTCTCTTGAATGAATGATGACCGGCTTATTGATGCTACGCGCAAGCATAAGCTGTCTTTCAAACCAATCCATTTGTACAGCCTTATCAGGTTCATCATAATGATAGTCAAGGCCTATCTCACCCACTGCAAGCACTTTCGGACGCATAGCCACTTCCCTTAAATGCTGGAAATTGTTCTCATTAAGTTCTTCAACTTCGCTGGGATGAACACCTATAGCCGCATATACATGCTCATACTGCGTCGTGAGCTCATATGTTGTCTCAACGCTCTTTAGATCCGCTGCAACATTGATCACATATGCATATCCCTCATCATATAACTGCTTTATAAGCTCATCTCTGTCTTCATCAAAAGCCTTATCATCATAGTGCGCATGTGTTTCGAATATTCGAATATCTCTCATGTTATGTTAACCTCGCATAAATATTATACTTTTTCCCGTTAAAGGATCTTTTCCATTCCTATCCTCTGTGGTACAAGGCCCATTGCCTCATAAAACCTCTGCGCACCCGGATTACAGCTCCATACATTCAAAGTCACGTTATAACAGCCGCTCTTACGCGCATATTCTATCACATGGTCATACAGATCTTTGCCGATATGTCTTCCTCTGGCGGCTTCATCCACACATATATCGTCAATGTACAATGTCTTAATATCCGTTAAGACGTGGTCATCCGTTATCTGCTTGTGTATGCAGAATGCATGTCCCATAGGTATATCTGTCTCATCCGTCCATACAAAGACCGGGGCCTGATCATCCGCAATGATGGCCTTCAACTCTTCTTCATTATATTTTGTAGCCGGTCCTTTGAAAATATCCGGTCTACCGTTATGATGGACCATATCCACCTGGATCAAAAGTTCCAATATTCTAGGAATGTCTGCAATTTCTGCTCTTCTGACCATTATAATCCTCCATGGCAAACCTTTGCTAAAAAGTGTCATTTTTCCTCCGGCACTTTAGGCTTTGTTACATCTACCACCGGAATCACGGAAACACTATCATTATACCCGAAAAAAGCAGCAGCATACAACGGATAGGTCAGTTTTTATCATTTTTATCAGAAACCAGATTGAAATCCGAGATGCATTGGTGGACTTGGATTATCCTTATGAACACATTATAATTAATATCATCAAATATATATTTAGAAAGAGAATAGCATATGAGTAAAGTGAAATATCCTCTGATTTCTTAATCGGGGTGACAGGATTTGAACCTGCGGCCTCTCTCGGGTCGCTCTCGCGCTCGGCGCTCGATACGCTCCCCTGAATCGTCCACCGGACGATTCAGCATCCCGAACTACGTTCGG
>JAILKC010000029.1 GCA_024694055.1 Lachnospiraceae bacterium
ATGGAACACCTCTTCCACTCCCTGCATAGCCGTCCTTACTCCGTTAGGATCCCTGATATCGCCCGTGAATACATCCACATGCTTCATGATATCCTCAGGAAGCGTATCAAGCCATCCCCATGTGTTAAATGAATTGTAATAAGCAAATGCCCTTACATCATAGCCCCTTTTTACCAGTTCCTCCGTCAGGTGGCTTCCTATAAAACCGTCTGCTCCCGTTACAAGTACTTTCATGTGTTCCTCCGATCAGATCATATGCTTGGCACATCTAAATCAATTCAATAAATCTCTTTGTGTATTCTTCCAATGTGTCAAAGTCATTTTTCTTGCAGTTATCCATAAGGCTTTTGGTATAGTCACTGTCTGACCAAAGCTTCTTAATCTTATCTTCAAGATCATCCGCATCTCCCGGTCTAAAAAGCATTCCATACGCGGCTTTTTCAGACACAACAAGTTCCGGTATACCGCCTATATTCGCCCCCAGCACCGGCGTCCCGAGACTGATCGATTCCATAACGGAAAATGGACAGTTCTCATACCATTCACTCGGGTATATGGAGAACGTCGCCTTAGATATCAGCTCCTTAAGTTCTTTTCCTGTCTTGAATCCAACAAAACTTACATTATCATGTTTATCAGCAAAGCGCTTTACTTCAGACTCTATCGGTCCGCTTCCCGCAAAAACAAACGGAATATCGGGCAATCTTTTTGTTGCTTCCAAAAGAGTATTTACGCCTTTCTCCATAGATAATCGCCCAAAATACAGAGCAAATCTCTCTTTCTTTATTGCTTCGCTATCACTTTTCTCAATAAAATTATGTATGGCTACAGTTTTGCCCTCGAATATCGGATTAGTGTCCATCTTACTTTTCATGAATTCAGAGCAACACACAACAGTATCGATATATCTGTACACTTTATGCCATTTCCAATAATAGCCTTCGGCCATACCGATAATACTTTTGGCAAAACTCCCGTGAATGCACTTTCCTTTAGCACAATTCAAAAAATGTCCACCCAGGCATTTCTCACAATTCAATCCGCTATTCGGATTATTAAGCATATGATTGGGACATATCAGATTATAATCATGTGCCGTGAATACTATACGACAATTCTTTTTCTTTTCTTTTCTCCATTTCACAATCTCCAAGATCACGGAAGGGGTAATCTGATATGTGAAATTATTAAGATGAACAACATCCGGACAGAAATCATCCAATACAAGTCTTATCTTGTGTCTGGCTTCAGTACTGTATATGGTCTTTATCGGATATGTTAGCTTGGATAACTTACTTCCTCCATGAAAATCCATATTGGAAGTATATGCCTCCACTGCATTGCCCACGCACCTGTCAGGATGCTCCATGCCAAAGTACTGAACTTCGTGTCCCATAGACTTAAGTTGCCTGCCAAGGCCAAATATATATGTCTCAGATCCGCCGTTGGGATACAGGAATTTATTGACTATTAAAAATCTCACAGATTCTCCTTATACCACTCAATAGCCAGCGCTATTCCCTTGGCAAAATCATAGTCAGGATCATAGCCAAGCTTCTCTTTAGCCTTGCTGATATCAGCGTTGGAGTGTTTGATATCCCCCGGTCTGTCGGGTCCGAAATTCGGTTCGCGCTCGATATCCAAAGCCTTGCAAAGGTCATAATATATATCAAGCAAATATTCTCTGCCGCCGTATGCCACATTATAAGCTTCTCCTGCGGCTTCATGAGGTGCCAGGCAAGCCTTAAGATTGGCTTCTATGACATTCTCGATATAAGTAAAGTCTCTTGACTGTTTACCGTCACCGTTGATCGTCGGTGTCTCACCGGCAAGAAGCTGTTTGATAAACTTAGGGATCACGGCGGCATATGCACCGTTCGGGTCCTGTCTGCGTCCAAAGACATTAAAATATCTGAGTCCGTATGTATCCAGACCATACAGTTTATAATATAGTTTACCATACTCCTCATCAACTCTCTTGGTAAGCGCATATGGGCTTAACAGATTACCTTCCTGTCCTTCCTTCTTGGGCAATACCGGATGATCACCATATACAGATGAACTTGACGCATATACGAATTTCTTAATACCCTGCTGTCTCGCCGCTTCCATCATGTTAAGAGTACCGGCAATATTGTTCTGGCAGTAAAAAAGCGGCATCTCTATGCTTCTGGGCACACTTCCCCATGCTGCCTGATTAAGCACATAATCCACTCCTTCGCAGGCTTTCATGCATGTATCAAGATCCTTGATGTCACCCTTTATAAAAGTGTAATTTGCTCTGTCCGCAAGCAGATCTACATTGGCCTGCTTACCGGTAGACAGATCATCCAGGCATCTTACATTGTATCCGAGATCAGTGATCGCTTCACAGAGATTTGAACCGATGAATCCGGCTCCGCCTGTAACCAAAAATGTACTTCCCTCAGGAAATTTAATATCCTTATATCCCATGTTTACCTCCATCTTGCCATAAATTCATGGCAAGTTTTGACTATCCGTTATATTATAACAGATTCTTACAATTTTTCCGCACTTTTTATTGTATTGTCATATTTTCCCCTTTTGACGAATCAACCTTTACGCAAACCTGCAATAATGGTACAGTATTATGTACAAATA
The DNA here is from genome assembly GCA_024694055.1 of Lachnospiraceae bacterium. Classification (GTDB taxonomy): domain Bacteria; phylum Bacillota; class Clostridia; order Lachnospirales; family Lachnospiraceae; genus Colinaster. The sequence goes on from JAILKC010000029.1 coordinate 2,623, forward strand.
CAAAGGATTTATCTGACTATGAAAAAAATATTGATACTGTCCAATTCGGCCAGCGGGCTCTATGAGTTTCGCAAGGAACTGATCGAGGACATGAAAAAGACATACGAAGTACATATATCACTGCCTGAAGACAGCAAAGACAGATATGTAGAGTCATTTGCCCATGAAGGTTGTAATGTGATACATACACCTTTTGAAAGGCGCGGCATGAATCCAATTAAGGACTATGCGCTGTTTAGAGAGTATAAGAAACTGATTAGAAAAATACAGCCTGATATCATACTCACATACACCATTAAGCCCAATATCTATGGCGGACTGGCTGCAAAAAGCATGAAGATTCCTTATATGACCAACATAACCGGATTGGGAACCGCGATACTCGGTGGTGGAATACTTAGCAAAGCGCTGATCATGCTTTATAAGATGGCTACCTCCGACGCCAAATGTATCTTTTTCCAGAATTCCTCCAACATGAACTATATGCAGTCTCACGGGGTGACCGGACGTGGAAACATACAACTTCTTCCGGGATCAGGCGTCAATCTTTACGAACATCCCTATGCGCCATATCCGTCAGAAGGCAATGGTATGGAGATTCTTTCTGTTATGCGTATCATGAAAGATAAAGGAATTGATGAACTGTTAGAAGTGATTCGCGCTGTAGATGCAGGCGTACACTTTACAATAGCCGGATATTACGAAGAAGAGACACGTGCCATATATGAACCGCAGATTAAAGAGCTTGAAGCCACCGGTAAACTTACCTATCTTGGATTTGTTGATGATATGAATTCCATATATGCACGAAGCCATATAATAGTGCATCCCTCATATCATGAAGGATTATCCAATGTGTGCCTTGAGGCTGCAGCCTGCGGCAGACCTGTGATCACGACAGATATACCCGGATGCAGAGAGACTGTTTGCGAAGAATCCGGAGCATTATGTCAACCAAAATCTGTAGATTCTCTACACGACGCCTTTAACAAAGTCCTCGCTCTAAGTATCAAAGAACGCGAAACAATGGGCAAAGCCGGAAGGCAGCACGTAGAAGCACATTTTGACAGGAAGCTGGTGATAGACGCCTATAGGAAACAGTTGGCTAATGTTTCACTGTGAGCCTATATCAAGGTCTCTGATCCCATATCCCTTATCATGATCTCGTTGTACTTCATCATGACTATACCATCCTTGTAATCGCCTATGGTCACGGGATTGATCCTGCCCTCGATATTATTGATGATCTGTGCGGGAACATTGACACCACAGGCATAGGCATGAGGATATCCTCCGCCAAAACGGGGATTGATCTCCGAGAAATAGTATTCTCCGTCTTTTTCGAATATATCAATATCTATTATTCCCCTAAGTCCGGTTTCTTCCGTAAAACGAGCTATACTATCAAACAGTTCCGGGATATGAACAGATACAGACTTATCTGTCTCACCGGCACGCATCTTTATCTTTTTCTTGATAAAAACTGACGTACACTTACCGCTTATCATATCGATATATACGTCAGCTCCATACTCCTGACCGTCCATGTATTCCTGGATCATCAGATCGTCATACATAGCAAAGAGTCCCTCAAGTTCGGTATCAGATGAGACTTTATTGATATGCATGCTGGCACTTCCGCATACAGGTTTTACAAAAACAGGATAATCTATCTCTCCTGCCTCCTTTGCTTTCTTAAATTCCTCTATAGACATATAATACTTCGCCGTCTTAAGTCCGTGCGCTTTAAAAAGGCTGGCAGTCTTTGATTTGTCAAAGCACTGTTCTACGAGTTCATAAGCAGAAATTACGGGAGTGACGCCGATACCTCTTAATTCATCCGCTTTCTCGGCTATCATACTGAGTTCCGGATCTATAAGGGAAAGCAACACGTCTATCTTTTCCTCACGGCATATATCAAACACTCTGTCCATATATCCCGGAGCATCGATCCTTGGTACCAAAATGAACTTATTCGCATCGTAAACGGCCGGAGCAAGATTACTGCAATCCGTGGCTATCACTTTTCCCCTGCCATTTAATTCATTTTTAAAAAACTGTACTACTTTATTACGCGTACCCGCACTAAGTATGAGTATGTTCATCTGTATCCTATCCCTCCGCTATCGCTCTTTTGTCGTGATCTTATCCAGCTCATCAAAGAATAACGGTGTTCCACCCGTATGAATGAAGAGTATGTTTTTATCATTCAGATCATTGGATCTTATATATTCCTTCATCCCATAAAAAGCCTTGCCCGTGTATGTAGCATCCAAAGGGATCCCATGTCTTATAAGTGTCTCTTCTATCGTCGCGGCGATCCTGTCATCATCGACACCATATCCTTCTCCTGTATAGTCATCGACAAAGACAGTTTTCTCCTCGATATCCTCTCTGTTATACCCGTGACCTTTTGCATCCAGATATTCTGTTATGCTCTCCAGCACCACGTCACGGCCTCTTGGATTCTTCCTGGCAATACTTATCCCGACAATATGTCTGACATCATCATGTATGATCTGTCCGCATACAAGTCCCGCATGAGTCGTTCCGGTTCCCGAAGCGAAAAAGATATAGTCAAAACGAATGCCTCTTTCATTTTCATATGCACATATCTCATCATAGCACTGAACATATGCTTCGGTTCCTATATTGCCGTGTCCGCCTCCGGCTATGAAATACGGCTTATGACCATGTTCTCTAAGCATCTTCATATTCTGCTCAATTGCATCATGCACTTCGGATACAGGAACCGTAATGACCGGCGCGCCAAACAAGCCGATCATATCACTGTTATAAGTCCTTTCACTCACCTCTGATGGAGATATGATAAGGCAGGGGATATTTCTGCCGGCGCAGATATTGGCTATGACCCTGCAGTGATTGGAATGGCTGCTTCCGTAAGTGACCACATAATCAT
>JAILKC010000030.1 GCA_024694055.1 Lachnospiraceae bacterium
GGTGTGCTTATCCAGATAGAGTCTTGAACTGATCCCCGATACCATGAACAGGAGCACCATAAACCACGGATAGACTATGTACTGGTATATATCCCAGTACTGTACATCCACGTTAGTGATCTTGCCGACAACACCGGCGACTCCTTCGCCATTATACATATAGATCACATGATAGATCACCACAAGTACTACCGTGATCCATCTGATGTTATCCAAATAATGCTTTCTGCCATTATTCCGATCATTCATATTTCTGCCACCTTTCATACGATTACAACTTTTGCAACTATTGTTAACATCATTGTAATCATATTAATCTGTTTAGTCTATCAACCAGATAATACATTTTTAAGCATTTTTTGTTACATTTGGTTGCGTCCTCAATTTCAACCTCACTAAACGAATCTACTGAACATAATTCTCTAAAAGGTATTCCACCCTTTCTCTGGTATATTTTGCACCGGTCTCGTACTCTACCATCGGCTGAATCGTTCCACCTTCGTACGCTGCTCCCGCGCTCTTAACCGCTGCCTCCTTTTCATCTATCCACTCAAGCTGACCTGCCGTGATATCCTCCATCGCAGCTTCATCTATGGTAGCCTTCATATATGCCCATATATCATTGATAAGAGTATCCCACATACTGTATTCTTCGTATGCAGTCTGGTTCATGGTCGCCTGATCCATATTGCCGGCCGCAAACTTAAGCGCTATCTGTTCCTGCTCGTCACAGGTCTCCTTATATCTGCGCCTTAATTCGGAAGCGTCCGCATCCTCTTCGGTCTCCACATTGGACATATCTCCGTTGTCACTTACACGGCAATTATTCATCTTGACCTTATTGTTGGAGAACATATTGTACTGATTATTCTCAAAGGTACATTCATTAAATGTCACATCCGTATACTCTGACATATCAACAAAAAAGCAGTATGTGTTTATAGGATTAACATAGTTATTTTTGAATATGCAGTCGTCAAATGATATATCCGTGCAGGAGTATGCATTGATCATAGACAGATCCTTGCTGTCCCTGAAAGTACATCCGGTAAATTTGGCTCTGTATACCTGATTAAGATCCACAAGTCCGTATGAACACTCATATATCTCACTGTCAGTCACGTTAATCCTGTCACTGTTTAGAGCTGATACACCATAAGTACCGCATCCGTATAACTTGCACGAATCTATATCCATACCATAGGTCTGCTCAAGATTTACCACGCTTCCACTGCAGTATCCCGGTTCTACATTATGTCCGGCAGTAATACCTCGAAGAGTAATATTGCCGCATCCATAGAAGGTAATGACAGCTGAATATGGATCATCAACACTAAACTGCACATCTTCCCCTTCTGCTGCCTCTATACATGTATTGTAGACGTTGCTTATTCTGTATCCGCCCCAATCACACGAAACAAATTCATTGATAACCTTATCCTCATCCACAGAAGAAAAATCGTATGTTCCTCCCTTAAGGATGATCTTTCTGTTATTCCGTATGTTTTTAAAAAGTCCCTCAACATCAGATACCGTTACCGTGTCAAAATACCTTAATTCTTCCGGATTCTCAAGTCTCGGATCGTCGCTTCTAAGATACACATCCCTGTTGACGGAATGATATCTGTAATCCTCCCCCTCATCAGTGTACTCCGATGTGGAAATAAGCGTAGATTCATCCTCCATGGTGAATCTCTTGGGATTTAGCATATCTCCGAACGGGTCGGTAAATGTAAAACACCAGTCACTGTTCTTATAGTCTTCATACGCAGGTTCATCAATGTATACAAGTTCATTGCCATAGTATCTTGTATCAGATTCATATCCTATATACTTATAGTCCGCTGTATATTTACCGTCCTTTTTATATATATTGATCTGAGATTCAGGTGAATACTCATCCGTAGCCATGGTCACACTGCTGTACTTCTCACCGCTGTCATAATCGGAATCATATACAGAATAGACCATCACCCATTCGCCTTCTATCCCAGTTGCATCAAAAGGATTTCTACTCTGCGACTCAGTCTCTACCGCTGCGGATGATTCGTCCACTGCATCCTCATTTACCTGCGCATCTTTGACATCTTCAGTCACTGCTTCTTTCCCGCAGGCAGTCATCATTACAATCGCAATGGCGCCGCATATAAATGCAGGCGCCTTCTTAAATAAATTCATCTTTTTCATAATACGCATTATCCAATCCATCACTTCTGTATGTTTAAAAAATTCATAAGCATCTTCTTGCCGGCCGGAGTCAATATGGACTCGGGGTGAAACTGCAATCCGTACACCGCATACTCTTTATGCGCCACTGCCATGATCTCTCCTTGTGCAGTCTTAGCTGTAACCTTAAGGCACTCCGGTAAAGTATCCGGCGCTGCTACCAAAGAATGATATCTTGCCACTTCAACCTTGCTCACAAGACCATCAAATACAGGGCATTTTGAGTCAAGTTCGACCACCGACTGCTTGCCATGCATGAGTCTGTCGGCATAAGTGATCGTAGCACCGAATGACTCGCATATGGCCTGATGACCGAGACATACTCCAAGTATCGGTACAGATCCGGCAAACGCCTTGATAACGTCCTCGCATATCCCCGCATCGGCTGGTCTTCCCGGACCGGGTGATATGACTATACTGTCAGGATCGTATTTCTTCACTCCATCCACAGTCATCTCATCGTTACGTATGACCTTGAGTTCATATCCTGACTTTTTCTCTTCCAGTATCTCACCTATGTACTGATACAGGTTGTAGGAAAAGCTGTCATAATTATCTATAAGCAACAATCTGTACTTGTTCATCTTTACGCCATCTCCTGTGCTTTCTCTATGGCAGACATAACCGCCTTGGCCTTATTCAGGCACTCTTCATATTCATTCTCCGGAACGGAATCTGCCACTATGCCCGCACCGCTTCTGACGAAGACCTTTCCGTTTTTCTTATAGGCTATACGAATGGCAATACAGGTATCAAGATTGCCCATGAAATCAATATAACCGATGGCCCCGCCATATATGCCTCTCTTGTTCTTCTCGAGTTCTGCGATGATCTCACATGCCCTGACTTTGGGAGCCCCCGAAAGTGTTCCTGCCGGAAGTATGGAATCAATCGCATCAAGTTGAGTTAAGCCACCTCGCAATTTACCGCGTACTGTTGATCCTATGTGCATGACATGTGAGAAGCGCTCAATAGCCATATATTTTTCCACTTCCACAGAACCGAAATCACTGATTCTTCCGATATCATTACGTCCAAGATCCACGAGCATATTATGCTCGGCTCTCTCCTTCTCATCTGCCAGAAGTTCTTCTTCAAGAGCCTTATCCTCTTCCTCATCACGTCCTCTTTTTCTTGTTCCTGCCAAAGGATAAGTATGAAGCACTCCGTTATGAAGTTTCACTAACGTCTCCGGTGATGCTCCAGCCACTTCTATGTCATCTCCGGAAAAATAGAACATATACGGAGAAGGATTGATGGTACGAAGCATCCTGTATGTATCAAGCAGACTTCCCTCGTAATCCGCATCAAGTCTGTTGGACAGTACAACCTGGAAGATATCTCCCTCGTATATATAGTTCTTGGCTTTCTTAACCATATCACAATATGTCTCTTTATCAAAAAGAGCACGATATTGTGAAGTAAGTCTGCCGGGATCTACTTTGACTTCTTTTCCGCTTATAAGTATGTCCGCGATCTCATCGATATCCTTAAGTGCCTTGTCATATGCGTCGTTAATACGAGCCATATCCTCGGCATCAAAGGCAGAGTCTGCAGAACGCGGCTTAAGATTCATCGTCTTATCCCTGATATCCACATTGGCTACGATAACGATCTTCTGTTTGACGTTGTCAAAAGCTATGACCTTGTCAAAAAGCATAAGATCCACATCTTTGAAATGTTCCTCATCATCCACATTAAGGTCAAGCTTGGGCTCGCTGTACTTAATGTAATCATATGCGAAATAACCCACGAGGCCACCGGTAAACGACGGAAAATCATCGAGCCTCGGGCTCTTGTATTCCTCAATGATCTCTCTTATATATCTGCTTGGATGTCTGAGTGTCAGATCATCCACTATATCGCCGTTGTCTTTTGTGACCGTCATATGTCCATCTGTACATGTAAGACACTGTCTAGGATTAAATCCAAGGAAAGTATATCTACCCCAGTTCTCCTGTTCTTCCACGCTCTCAAGCATAAATACGTGATCACTTACGGCCTTAAGTCTCTTAAGTGCCTGTATCGGAGTACAGATATCAGAAAAGATCTCTCTCTTGACCGGTACATAATGATATCTGCCCAGGTATTGTGTGATATCTTCCATTGTAGGTGTATACACTGCTTTCATTTCATTCCTCACAATTATTTAATATTTTTTACGATGCCCACTGATATGTAATGATCCACCACGGCCTTAAAATCCGTACCGTCCTCGGCATCTTCATTGTATATCCCGTCCACCATATATATCTTGGTCCCATCTTCCTTTTCTTCCAAGAGTTTATATCTGTCATGAAAAAAGGACCCGCCTGACGTCTTGACGCCACGCATGATCCCGCGACAGTCTTCAGGATCACCGCATGGGAAATTGATATTGATGATCCTTTCCCTGCCAAGTTCGACATCTATATATTCGTCCAAAAGCCTCCTGATATATGCATCCGTGATCCCGTGCCTGTCACGCATGTCTTCCGAGAGCGCTATTGCCCTGTAGCCCTGAAAAGCAGCCTCAAAAGCAGCTCCGACCGTAGCGGAATACTGCACGTCAGTTGCAACGTTAAATCCATAATTAATTCCGGATAATACAACATCCGGCTTGTACGGCATCACACTCAAAGAACCTACTCTCACGCAGTCGGCAGGTGTACCCCCACAGGCATACGCCCTCACCCCTTCTACCGGGAAGTCATATTCCCTGACGGATACGGGTGCTCTTAAGGTAATACAATGCGAGGCTGCGCTTCGCTGGTGTTCGGGGGCTATCACCCACACCTCACCATATTCCTTCGCAACCTCTGCAAGTCTGACTATTCCGTCTGCTTCTATTCCATCATCGTTGGTTATAAGTATCTTACGCACGTTTACTTCCTAAGCCTCTCATAATAGCCCGGTGCGTTCTTGACTTCGATCTTGTTCTCAAACATCGAATATTCCGCATCTGACAATGTATCCGAAAGAGGCGTCTCCACATTCTCTTTTATCGCATATCCGACAGCAACCGACGGTGCAATATGAGGATCATCGAATTCCTCACATGCCTTCTGCACTGATGCGCAGAACACACTGCACTCTTCTCCTTCGGGCATGGGTATGATGATATTAAATACATCTCCGTCCACTCTGCCTATGACATAATCAGGCTTGGCCTTGTCCTTGATTATGTCTGCAACGGTCCTTATCAGTCTGTCGCTCTCTTCATCACCGTAGTGATCATTGACATACTTCCAGTCATTGATATTGATACATACGCCTGCTACAGGTACTACCTGCGACCTGTCTATGATCTTAAGTCTGTTCTCAAAATATGTGCGATTGAGCATATCCGTGAGTTCGTCATTCTTCTCGCCGGTCTTGGCCTGATATGACTCCTTCTCAAGTTTCTCTTCAAGTTCGTCCACATATATCTCAAGTTCTCTTGTCCTGTATGACTTCTCACCCAACTTCTCATAGCTGTCTATGATCCGCTCAATTATAAGTCTGACCTGAGATATCTTATCGTATTCGACGGCATCATATTTGATATATACGTGCGCAACGGTTCTGTCACATATACGCAGTTTCACACCGGGGTCAGCCTCCACATCGGGAGTGAATCCGGTCCAGTCTCCTACCGCTATGGCCTTCTCACCATGGCGTTCCGTGAGCATAACTGCCACTCCGGTGAGCTTATTCACTGCTTTAAGCAATTCAAGCATTTCTTCCGTATCGATAAGCGTAGCCAGCTTGTAATTCCTGATATTGTCTTTTAATCTCTTATCAAGGGGTATTGAGCCGTAAGCCATAGTAACCTCCATTACGCGCACATGATCATGTCAGCCAAAACAGACTTAAGTTTATACGATTAATTATAACATCTGTACGTAACCGTGCCAAGTAAACAACGCATCATCATAACAACAGTTCATCAAAAGCGGCACTTAGATCACGATCCTCTCCTGCCCTGTCAATAAGGCACGCTCTGATCTGCACGTTCGAAGAATTAAGATCCCTAATCATATGTCCCGTCACATCCTTATCGGGATCGATAACTGACAGATATATCTGCAGATAATCCATAGCCTTCTCACCCGCTTCTTTTACCGTCGTCCACGCAACATCATTGGCAGTTCCAAAGGCGCGCTCCCTAATGTAGGTCCTAATGCTGTCCGCCCTTGCCGAACTTAAATGTGCATTCAGAGACAGCCTTAAAAAACACAGCGCACATTTACTCTTGGCCATGCTTTTGATGTGATCATCCGAAGCTCCCGGCATCTCACCGTCCACTGATGCAACTCCGTCATACGACACATCTTCTTCACCGCTTACGGCACCACTGATATCACTCCTGCCGTCATCACTTAACATTGACAGAAAAGAGATATCCCACTTCTCATACCACGACTTTTCCCCCATATCATCCGAGCGTAAAAACATGTCGTTTGACATACGGCTGACCGCCGCTGCCAGAAGTCTTGAAGCCGACTCATCGGTATCCTTAAATCCGATCTTTTCAAGTGCCTCACATCCAGAAAACACTCCCCTTCCAAAGGAAATCTGCGCAAAGTCACCTTCCATATCCACACTTTCAAGATTATCGCATTTTGAAAAGCACCAGTCTCCCATATATCTGATACTATCCGGAAGATAAATCCTTCGCACGGATCTGCAACACAAAAAAGCCTTCTTATCCATGCCCGTGATCTCAAAATGTCCGGTCAGATCAAGTACGGCTCCCGCGCCTTCATATCCCGTAACATACAGACCGTCGGGATGTTCATCACATATCAGTTCATATCCGTCCACGCTTACGGTTTTCACAGGATATCAAGTATTTCCTTTCTCAAATTCTCTTTTCGGTCTCCCACCATGAGCAGTTCCTTATATTCTTTATATGATGCGGAACCAAAAGCCGCGAAATAGTCTGCGCTGCTCTTGCCAAGAGTGAGTTCCGTAACAAGGGTAAGCATCTCATTGGATTCACCACCGAATATCTCTTTTACGGAGCCAAACAGATTATCTATTCTGACCTGTTCATTCTCTACATCGCCTTTAAGCTCAGTGATCTTTGAGTTGTAATATGCCTTGACTTCTTCAGCATCCGTACCATGCTTTAAAAGCTCACTATATAAGGCTATCATCCTCTTGCCTTTATGTCTCTGCGCGGAGGTTAATGAACCTGCTCTTTTTCCAACGCATAATGATTTTTCCTTTGCCTGTATAAGTGTTTTAACATATCTGCTTATGTCTTTTTCCTCGCCATTAATTATGTGTGACACGCTTCCCCTTATCTCCTTAAGCACATCGGATCTGTCCATAATATCCCCAAGTTCAGCCTTGATAACATCAGCTAAAAGCCCTGTAAATGCAAGTCTCTCATCTATTCCTGCAGCAGCAGCCTCTTCTTTCATCTCAGGATCTGTATCTCCGGAGAATATGACACTAATGTCATATTTGCGTCGATATTTATTGTACAGATCGTAGTAGGCGGCGAATTCCTTGACTGCGGAATCATTCCTGATATACTGTCCTATCAGGCTCTCCGTTACGGGTTTATGCGCTTCCTCGTACAGCAGTATCATATCGGAAAGATCTTCCCAGCCCCTGGCTGTAATGTAATTTTTGCCAAAAGCGGTAGTTTCAACCGAATAGAAATAATCTCTGTTGGATTCAATAAATCCAAGTATCGCTCCGTGAATGCCCGCTTCAGAAGCGTACTTTTTCCATGCAGGATAATCTGCCTCCACCTCTATGACTTTAAGTCTGTCAAGCGTCACAACATCAAACTCTCTGACCGCTTTATTAAACTCGGGCGGATTGCCTGCAGTCACTATGACCCATCCTTCCGGCACCGTATGCTTGCCGAACACCTTATATTGAAGGAACTGCAGCATCGAAGGATACAGTGTCTCGGACACACAGTTGATCTCATCCAAGAAAAGTATACCTTCCTTTATCCCGCTCTCCGTAACAGTGTCGTATACGGATGCTATGATCTCACTCATGGTATATTCAGACACACTGTAATCCATACCGTCATAAGATTTTTCCCTTATAAAAGGAAGTCCCAAAGCAGACTGTCTCGTATGATGTGTCATCGAATAACTCACTAACGCTATATCAAGTTCCGATGCTATCTGATTCATTATAGCCGTCTTACCTATACCGGGAGCTCCAAGCAGAAATATCGGACGCTGCCTGACTACAGGTATCCTGTAATCTCCAAATTCATCTTTCGTAAGATACAACTCTACGGTATCCTTTATGTACTCTTTTGCTTCAGCTATGTTCATAGTGTTCTCCCACAACTATATATCCTGTTCCAATACCACCTTGATCGCCCATCCCGGTACGGGCATCCTGTACTCATCTTCACCATCGAATACAAACATTGTATCATAATCCGGCGGACTCTCGGGATATACTCCGTAACCGTCGGTAAAATATATCAGGCCCTTAAGATCTCCAATCGTATCCTCTCTTTTAAGTTCCTCAACATATTCAAATACGGGTCTGAAATCAGTCGCTCCAAATCCTCTTATGTGAAAAGAGTCTGCAACTTTTTTCAGTTCATTTTTCGAAGTGACAAGCGTGTCGGAAGTGATCTTTGAGTCACATTGGACTATGTGTACGTTGAGTTTTTCTGACAGCGAAACTGACCTGGCCAATATGTCATACGTCCTGTTAAGGAATCCTTCCACTCTGGTTCCTTTTACGGATGCCGAAGTATCAATTGCTATCACAAAATCTCTTATACGCTTTTCTTCAGCGTATTCGAGAGGTTCTATAAGCGGCATATTGCCGTAATTATTCAATCCGTATGTATAGTATATATAATCAAATTCATCGGGATTTACCTTTATCTCCTCGCTCATAACGGCAAACCGGCTTAAGATCGCATCATAATCATAATGTCGCTTTGTACTGTCCTTAAGGCTAAGGAGCAAAGACTCCGTACCCGTTATATCTTTTGAGAATGATTTAAGTTCAGCCTTGACTCTCTCGGCTATCTTTTCCCAATCCTCTTTCGTAAGGATCTCTCTTGGCTCATCCTTATATACAGCCCTTGCTCTGTGAGTATCAAACGCAAAGAGTTGAGCGTACTTTTTCTCTGAATCGGATGATATTCCGCCCACCATGAACTCTCTGTACAGCGCATCTGCAGATAGGGAAGGAGTCCACTTGGCAAGCCTGTTGAGTATGATCCTTTCCTCGCTGTCCCTTAACAATGAACTCTCCGGAATATCCATATCCAGGATTATGCTCTCAACTGCTATATCCGATGCGATATTCCAGTATCTCTCTTCAGTCTTATCGAATCTGTATGGATGCTTTAAAATACTGTGGATTATTACATGAAGCAAAAGCCTGAGCACATACGCCGGTTCTTCCATATAGTCATTTAAAAGCACATACGGATCATAGTATAATTTCTGCCCGTCATACACATAGCCTATATTACCCGGTCTGCACTCCGGCTCGATCTTCGAAAGCGCAGGGATAAAAAAGCGCAGTCTCACCGTGATCGTATCCATGGAAAGTCTTATTACCCTGTCCGCATATTCGTTTATCTTTTTCTCATCCGCCATATTTATCAGCTAATTGCCCTATCCAAGGATCTCTTCCACTATCACTTCAGCCAGACCGTCTTCATCATTACTGTGTTTTGTCACAATATCCGCATATTTTTTTACATCTTCCGAGGCATTAAACATCACTATTCCGTGTCCTGCGGCTTCTATCATGGAAATATCATTCATGGCATCTCCGGCCGCATAGGAATCCGCAAGCAAAACACCAAGCCTGTCACATAACCATTTAAGCGCCTCACCTTTTCCCGCCGTGTTACTGTATATCTCCAGATACTGCGAATTTGAATAAAGTGCATCCACTATATCTGCATACCGTTTCAGCACACTTTGTCTGAACTTTTCAAGTTTTGCCGGATCATCAAGCGATATTGCCAACATCTTCGACGGAGCCTTCTTAATCACAGCAAGAGGATCCGACGTATATATGATGGGAATATGAATCTTGCTCACATATTTTCTTATCTCTGCATCATTTTTTACTGTCACCACTTCCGTCTCGGTATAGGTCTGTATATGGATATCTTCATCTTCAGCAAGTTTCCATATGGCAGGTACTATATCCAAAGGAACGGGATCTTCATATATTACCTTATCATTATCGCAATCATATATAAGCGAACCGTTATTGGCAGTGATATATACTCCGGGCATATCAAGATGTGCAAGTCTTATGACTTCCTTAATGCTCTCGAGCGGTCTGCCCGAAGCAATCACAAGCTTATGTCCTGCTTTAGTCATACGCTTCAATACTTCATAACTGTATTCACTTACTTTGCTGTCATCATTTAATAAAGTTCCGTCCAGATCCGTGAACAGTATCTTCATGTGGTCCTCCGTGCTCATGCATTATGTACAGGCATTATGAACAGGCATCTTCTGGGGCAATCGATCAAAGCTTCGCATCCCTTGCAGCCTGTGCATTCTTAAGATCAGTCCATATGCTCGCGTCCACATACAGATCTCCAAATCCCATGCCAAGATCCGTGCGCGGCTTGGCCTCTCCGTGATAATCCGAACCACCGGATATTAAGAGTCCGTTTTCCTTTGCAAAAACTCTGCTGTCCCTTTCCTCCGCGGAGGAATTGGTCGTATATACAGCTTCCATTCCCATAAGGCCAAGTGGCTTTAGTTCGTCCGTGAGTTCCTTTAATCTGTCATCATTCATATGATAGAGCATGGGATGAGCCAGTATAGGGATCCCTCCGGCCTGCATGATAAGTCTCACACCATCCGCAGCCGTAGTTTTCTCCCTAGGCACATAATACGGTCCGTTATCACCTATATATCTTTCAAATGCTTCTCTTAAGTAAGTCGTATATCCTTTGTCAAGCATATATCTGGCATAATGTCCCCTTGTGATCACACTGTCAGGATATGTACGCTTAAGTTCCTCATATTTCACCGGCATGCCTGCATCGGTTAAAAGCCTGCACATCTTACGGTTACGTACATCTCTTGAATCCACGAAGTCTTTTAAGAAAGCGACAAAATCCTTCTGCTTGTAATCGATATTAAGCCCTACAATATGTATATCCTTGTCTCTCCACTCGGTAGAGAGTTCTACACCCGGAATCAGTTCGATATCTTTATCAGCGGCATAGTTTATCGCCTCATCGAGCCCTGCAACGGTATCATGATCTGTAATGGCTATTGCCTTAAGGCCCTTATATATTGCATAATCTATGAGTTTTGCAGGAGTCAGGCTTCCGTCTGAATACATGGTATGAGTATGAAGATCTATCGCATTCTTACCTTTATGCGTAGCCCTATATGCCTTGCCGTATAAATCATCCGGATCAAACCATTCATTCTTATCTGTCATTTTATATTACCCCTTGGTTATACTCTTTTCGTGTATATAACTGCAGCCGGCTTTTATCTGCCGGCTGCTTGTAATCATCAATCTTCGTCGCCTTCAACATCTGCAGTGTATACGGTACGCTTTCTGGCCATCTCATCACTCTCAAGATACTCATCGTATGTGGTGATCTTGTCTATCATGGTTCCGTCAGGCATAAACTCTATAATACGGTTAGCCGTCGTCTGGACGATCTGATGGTCTCTGCATGCAAAGAGTTCCACTCCCGGGAATTTGATCAGTCCGTCATTGAGTGCAGTGATCGCTTCCATGTCAAGATGGTTCGTGGGCTCATCGAATATAAGACAATTCGCACCCGATATCATCATCTTGGATAACAGGCATCTGACCTTCTCTCCTCCGGATAAGACCTTGACTTTCTTAACTCCGTCTTCACCGGCAAAAAGCATTCTTCCAAGGAATCCTCTGACATATGTCACATCCTTAACCGGGCTGTATCCGGTAAGCCATTCGGTGATCGTATAGTCATTGTCAAATTCATCCGTATTGTCCTTGGGGAAGTAAGCCTGGGATGTAGTAACGCCCCACTTGTACGAGCCGGAATCGGGCTCCATCTCACCCATAAGTATCTTAAACAGAGTGGTCTTGGCAAGTTCATTGCCTCCCACAAAAGCTATCTTATCATCATGACCTACGGTAAAACTTATGTCATCAAGGACCTTCTTGCCCTCTATGGTCTTGGAGATGTTCTCGACGAACAATACTTCATTGCCTATCTCACGGTCGGGTCTGAAATCTATATATGGATACTTTCTGCTCGAAGGCTTGATGGTATCAAGTTCAATCTTCTCAAGTGCTCTCTTACGCGATGTAGCCTGCTTACTCTTAGAAGCATTGGCAGAGAATCTGGATATGAATTCCTGCAATTCCTTGATCTTCTCTTCCTTTTTCTTGTTGGCTTCCTTCATCTGCTTGATAAGCAGCTGACTCGATTCATACCAGAAATCGTAGTTGCCTGCATAGAGTTGGATCTTACCGTAATCTATATCCGCTATCTGGGTACATACCTTATTAAGGAAATATCTGTCATGTGATACCACGATGACGGTATTGTCAAATCCTATAAGAAACTCTTCAAGCCAGTTGATCGCATCCATATCCAGGTGGTTGGTAGGCTCGTCAAGTAAAAGTATGTCGGGATTACCAAAAAGCGCTCTGGCAAGCAGCACCTTCACTTTCTGATTACCATCCATGTCTGCCATCTGGGTATAGTGAAACTCCGTATCTATACCAAGACCGTTAAGAAGCATCGCCGCATTGCTCTCTGCTTCCCATCCGTCCATCTCTGCAAATTCCGCCTCAAGTTCGGCAGCTTTTACTCCGTCTTCATCCGAGAAATCTTCCTTGGCATATATGGCATCTTTTTCCTTCATGATATCATAAAGCCTCTGATTGCCCATGATGACCGTATCCATCACACTGTATGCATCATATTTAAAGTGATCCTGTTCAAGGACCGAAAGCCTCTGCCCGGGTGTAATGGCTATATCTCCTTTGGTAGTCTCAAGTACTCCTGAAAGGATCTTTAAAAAAGTGGATTTGCCTGCTCCATTGGCACCGATCAGGCCATAACAGTTGCCCTCGGTGAATTTGATGTTTACATCTTCAAAGAGTGCCTTCTTCCCCACTCTGTATGTTACATTGTTAGCTGAAATCATATCAGTTCATGCTCCTTTAATACCGTATACAATCTTGCCACAGGCAATCCTACCACATTATTGTAGTCTCCTTCAATACCCATTATAAATTTTGCAAACGTTCCCTGTATGCCATAAGCGCCTGCCTTATCCATGGGTTCACCGGTAGCGATATAATCTTCGATCTCTCTGTCTGACAGTTTGGTCACATGCACCCTTGTGTCTTCATGAAAACTCACAGATTGTTCCATACCATGTTCATCAGTCCAGATCACACTCACACCGGTGTATACATGATGATCGCTTCCGGAAAGCATATTAAGCATGACCCTGCAATGTTCACGATCTACGGGCTTGCCGAGGATCTCACCCTGCGCATAGACAAGCGTATCTGCTCCGATCACCGTACTGTTCCTATGACCGTCGTCAAATACGCGCTTGGCCTTTCTGTATGACAATTCTTCCACCAGCCTGCAAGGATCCGCTATATCTATATTCTCATCCACATCGCTGACACATATGTCAAACGGTATCCCGGCTCTGTTTAATAATTCACTGCGCCTCGGTGATGCCGAGGCGAGTACTACCCCACGACTCATTATACCGGCTCCTCGGGTATGAACCTTCTGGTCACATACACATCGTTCTTAGCTCTGTCGATCCCAAGCTGTTCTGCCTGTGCCGCCGCTTCTTTACAAAAGATTATCTGTGAATTGATGCTCTTTTTTGTGCGCCTTGCTTTCCTGTACGTTCCGTCAGGCTGCAATATATGAGCCTTGGCCGTATCATCAAGCTCCGTCTTAAGTATATGCATAAGTTTCTCTCTTAAGTTCTCTTCTTCCACAGGGAAGAGTATCTCTACTCGTCTTTCGAGATTACGTGGCATCCAGTCAGCACTTCCGCAATAAAACTCCGGCTTTTTATTATTCTCAAAATAGAATATCCTGCTGTGCTCAAGGAAATCACCCACGATCGATCTGACCGTGATATTGTCGCTTATACCGGGGATCCCCACCTTAAGGCAGCAAATCCCTCTTACTATCAGTTCTATCTTAACTCCTGCGATCGATGCCTCATACAATGACGCAATGATATCCGGATCACACAGTGAATTCATCTTGGCTATTATATGTGCCGGTCTGCCTGAGGCCGCGTACTCAGTCTCCCTGCCTATCAGATACAAGAATCTGTCCTTAAGCCAAAGCGGTGCAACACTCAGCCTGTTCCATGAAGCAGGCTCGGAATAACCCGAAAGCATGTTAAAGAGTGCTGTGGCATCCTCTCCATAAGTATCCTTGCAGGTAAAAAGTCCGATGTCCGTATATCTCTTGGCAGTTGAATCATTGTAATTACCTGTTCCGAGATGTACATAACGACGTATTCCATCTTCTTCACGTCTTACTACCAGTGTGATCTTGCTGTGGGTCTTAAGCCCTACAAGTCCATACAGCACATGGCATCCTGCCTGTTCAAGTTTCTTGGCCCAGACTATATTGTTCTCTTCATCGAATCTTGCTTTCAATTCCACAAGCACGGTAACCTGTTTGCCATTCTCTGCTGCTTCTGCCAAAGCTGCTATAATGGGAGAATTGCCGCTGACTCTGTAAAGTGTCTGCTTAATGGCAAGTACCTGCGGATCGTGGCTGGCCTGACTCACAAATCTCACCACCGGTTCAAATGATTGGTACGGATGATGCATAAGTATATCCCCGTCCCTGATCGCCTCGAATATATTCTCACCCTCAGGTATCTCAGGCACGATCTTGGGTGTATAGCCCGCCGCGCGAAGATGATCGTAATCAGCTATATCATATAATTTCATAAGGAAAGTCAGGTCAAGCGGACCGTCTATCACATAGATCTCATCCTTTTTGATCATTAGTTCGGACTTAAGCCTTTCCAAAAGTCTCTCATCCGTGCCCTCGGTGACCTCCAGTCTTATGGCCTCTCCCCACTGTCTGCGCTTGATCTGTTTTTCTATCTCCTTAAGCAGATCAGCCGATTCTTCCTCATCTATATCCAGATCCGCATTACGCATGATGCGGAAATAACAGGTCGAGAGAATATCGTAATTAAGGAAGAGGCTTCCCATATTACGAGCTATGATATCCTCAAGGAATACCAGTGAACACTTATCCTTCTCCGAAGGTATCTCCACAAGGCGCGGAAGCACGCTCGGAACCTGAACTGTGACGAATTCAGTCTCTTTTTCATCATCTTCCTTGCCTCTTACCAAAGCACCTATATTAAGCGACTTGTTACGGATAAGAGGAAATGGCCTGGAACTGTCCACAGCCATGGGTGTAAGCACGGGATACACGTAATCCGAATAAAATCTGTCGATAAAATCGCACTGCTTCTTACTTAGAACTGACAGATCTGTCATAATATCTATCCCATTCTTCTTAAGCTCATCAGAAAGCTCGTGATAGATATCATACTGCTCGTTCACTAGTTCGTGTGTCGCTCCGGCCAAAGCCTTAAGCTGCGCTCTGGGTGTCATGCCGGCAATATCAGGCTTCTTATAGCCCGCATTCTCCATATCCTTAAGTGAAGCCACTCTGATCATGAAAAACTCATCCAGATTGGATGCCGATATGGCTAAGAACTTGATTCGTTCAAGAAGCGGGATGGTCGCATCCTGCGCTTCACCAAGCACGCGTCTGTCAAATTCTATCCAGCTTAATTCTCTGTTTCTGTAATACTCCGGATCATATAATGTATCTCTGTCCATAATCATCTCCGCCTGTCTGCCCCATACAAAACGGGCCTCATGCCGTACACATGTCTATACTTTCGATATCTGCTTGATCACCGGCTTAACACAGAATATCTCCTGGAAAAAGTCGGCTCTCCTTAAGAACATTCCCTTCTCAAGTGTGATGTCTTTATTTGTACGGACCGTAATGGTCAGAACATCGTCCTTAAGAGATGCCTTGATATCGTTAAATTTCTGTTTCTGACTCTTGTCAAGTCCGTTGGCAATGCGCAGTATTGCAGAAAGTTTGGCAATGCGCATATATATGTCATCATCTTCATGTTCTGAATTGACTGAATCTATATCATAATCAAGATAGGTATGATTGTACTTGACCACTCCGGCAACTATCTCACGTTCTGAATCCGACAGTCCAATGATCTCCGTAGCCTTGACTATATCGTAGCTGCTCTGTGCCAGATTATATAAGCTTATATACTTGCCGCAATCATGCAAAATGGCAGCCATACGAAGTAACAGTCTGTCTCTTTTGGAAAGACCCGTGATCTTCTTCATGCTGTCAAATATTGTCAGACAGATCTTCTCTAAAGTCTTGCCGCGTTTATCGTCACCCATGTATCTGCGGCTGATATTCCTTGCACATGCAATGATATCCTCTTCAAAATCATGATCTATCACAATAAGCTTCTTACGCTCACCGTATTCATATGCGATACCGTCATTAAGCGAGACTCCCGGAGCCCATATATTCTCTGTCCCCATCATCTTAAGTGTACTGTTGATGAGTTTTGCAGCGATATATACAAGTTGCAGATTCTCCATGGCCACACTGTATCTGCGACAGAATTCCACGGGATTCATCTCCCTTATCCTGTCAAAAAAGGCCATGAAGCGTTCAGCCGATACCATCCCCGGATTCTTCGAGTCCTTGGTACGTGCCCAAGTGATAGGCGACACATAGTCATCCACGATGATGAGATTTTCGATCCGCCTGTCCTCCAGGTACAGTTTCTTAAATACACCAATCTGCGCTTCTATGATTTCTTCCAAAAGGTCATCGTATTTTGCCGGTGTTGCATCAAGTTCGTTTAATCTCTCCTGAAGTCTGAGCACACCCAGTTTCATATTCTGTGTGACTACAAGTTTATCTTTATCAAACAGTGACATCTGAATACTGCCTCCGCCTATATCCACTATGGCAGTCGGATTGTCGATAGTTCGTATAAAATCATTGCCCTTACTGGCCACGGACTTATAATCCATGAATCGCTGTTCGGCATTGCTTAACACATCTACATGTATGCCTGTACGCTGTTCTATCTGATCAAGCAATATCCTTGTATTACGTGTCTCTCTGATGGCGGAAGTACCGTATGCTCTGTAATCCGACACATGGTAGCCCTTCATGATGCGATTGAACTCTCTCAATATCCTGCACAGTTCCTCTATCTTATCCGCGGGGAGTCTGCCTTTCGAATAAGAATCAGTGCCAAGATCAAGCCTGTATTTGATCGAATCGATCACCTTCATCGAGTCCTGATCAAACTCATATATACTCAGATTCAGTTCGTACGATCCCACATCGATCGCCCCAAATATCCTGGTAGCCATACTCATCCCTCACACTACGCGCCTGTCTGTCCGCTCTTACCACACAGATGATCTATAAACTGCTGCGCACTTCTTCCTGTCATGCCTCCGTGGTACAGTTCCCACTTATTGGCTTCTGAGAGCAGTTCTTCCTCATCCATGTCTATTCCGTTACGATCAGCCAGCACTTTCACTATATGCTGGAATTCCTTTTTGTCGGGTGCTCCGAAGTATATACTGCATCCGAACCTGGCCGCAAGCGAGAACTTCTCCTGCATCGTATCAGCTGCATGCACGGAATCTTCTCTCTCCGAAAACTTCTCATTGATAAGATGCCGCCTGTTGGATGTCGCATATATCAGGACATTGCGTGGCTTCTTCTCAAGATCGCCTTCTATCACGGCCTTAAGGTATTTGTATTCTATCTCAAAATCTTCAAAGCTCAGATCATCCATGTATATGATGAACTTGTAATTCCTGTCCTTGACCTGTGCAATTACATCGCCGAGATACTCAAACTGATGCTTGTATATCTCTATGACACGAAGTCCTCTGTCAAAGTATTCATTGGCTATAGCCTTGATGCTCGATGACTTACCCGTACCGGCATCACCGTATAAAAGACAGTTGTTGGCCCTGCGTCCCGCCACAAAGGCATCCGTATTCTCGGTAAGCATATGCTTGGCCGTCTCATATCCCACAAGATCATCAAGCTTCACATGAGCGATCTTGAGTATGGGCACAATGCAGGCTTTATTATCCTCTCCCGGTACTACTCTAAACGCCTTATGCAGGCCAAATCTTCCGACACCGTAGTCCCTGTAAAAATCGGTAAGACTGACTAACATCTGTTCCGGATCATGCGCCTGCTCCATGGCATCCGTCAGTTCGCATATGCGGCCTCTTATACGCTCATTATATACTCTGCTCTCCTGTCCGGAAGCCTTGTATGATATTACATAATCTATACTTCCGACACCAAGTGTGCTTTTAAGGGTAAGAAGATCATAATCATACAGCTCCATTAGGATCTTCATATCATGCAGGACCGCGTCACAGATGGTACCGTCTATGCGCCCCACTATCTCGCAGGATTTGGAATAACTGTTCTCACTGTTGACTAAAAAAGTGGAAAGATAATGATGCCAGAGATTCCCTGAAAAGCCATGCCCCGCTCCGAATTCTATGAGCCTGTTGATGCACTCATACAGCCGCGTCGTAACATTAGACCTCTCCTTTGCAGTAAGGGATGCCACGCATCTGTCCATAATATCGGACATGTCACCTATAAGTCCGTATTCTCCCTTATCACATCTGAATACGACAAGCTCTTTAACCCGCATCACATATCCTCCGAATTGCGAGCACTGTCCTTTTCAATGCTGGCCTGTATATCCTTCTGCAGATATCTGCTCTCAGCCATGATCTCAATAAAGATACGCTCCATATATTCTCTGTATGCAACATGATGAGTAGCTTCTTTGATACCGTTTAACTTCTCCCATTCTCTCTTGGGATCAAGAATATCTCCGCGAAGCTCCAGCTTCTCTATACCTATCTCTTCGGATATCTCCATTCTCTTTTCCAAAAGTGCCACGATCTGCTTGTCGATCTGATCGATCTGTGCTCTGTATTCATCAATCTTCATACGATCTCCATTCCCGACGCAAAACCATCCTAAACCATCCTGACAAATCGTCTCCTATGGCACAAAAAAGCCGTAGTTTTGCTGTCGTATACGTGCTTTAGATATATACTAGTTTATATCAGAATCCCCTTGATAGCAAGCAGATTAGAGGCTATAATCAACTTATGAAAAGGCGAAATATCATTCTGGCAACAGTGATAACTGTCATAATAGGAGCCCTCGTTGCTTTTTCGCTTCGCAAGTCCCATATGCCCATGAATGATGATTCATTGATTGGCAATACTGCGGGCAATCTCTATGGCAACGGTTTATTCTGCGAAGTTGACGGCGAGGTCTATTTCTCCAATCCCACGGACTCGGGATATCTCTATGTCATGAAACCCGATGAATCCGATGTAAAAAAGATCGCGGGAGTGTCCATACAGAGCATCAATGCGGATTCAAAGCGAATATACTATGCGCTTTCAGGCAAATCATCCGGATCCGGTCTCGGATATATGCGTAAAGCCACCGGATTATTCAGCGTAAAGAAGAACGGCGGTAGCAGTATGTGTTATACACAGGATGCGATCGGCCGTGTCACTCTCATGGGCAGTCGCTTGTATTACCAGCATTATGAGAATACTACCGGAACTTATCTCGACAGCATCAAGATAGACAAGAGTGATCCCAAGAAGCTATTAAGCAGCATGATCGATCCTTCATGCGCCGTTTCCGGAAGCATATACTATGCCGGTGCACCAACAGATGGAGATATGTATCTGCATGTTCTTGACACACGTTCCGGCGAGAATACGGTTATGTATGCCCGACAGATGTACCAGCCTATATATCATGATGGCTATGTATACTATATAGATCTTGAGACCAATTATGAACTTCACAAATACAGCCCCGTGACAGGCGAGGACATAACTCTCACCAAAGAGAAGGTCGAGATGTTCAATGTCGGAAGCGGCATGATATATTATCAGACCGATTCATCCGCACCTGACACCGCACTTAAGCGTATGACTACAGACGGTACGGACATCGCCGTTGTGGCCAACGGCATATATTCTGACATCAATATGACTTCACAGTTTGTATATTTCCATTCTTATGACGGATTGGCTCCCATGTACCACCAGTCAGTTCGGGGTAATATCAATGTATGGCTCTTTGAGCCCTCTTTTTAAACAACACCATGAAGATAGGCAGCAAGGAATTCGATATAGGACAAGGACTTAATACATATATCATGGGTATACTTAATGTGACCCCTGATTCTTTTTCAGACGGAGGAAGGTTTACCAGAACTGACACAACTGTCAGTTCATCATGTGCACTTACCGGTACGACCGATATTGATACAGATTCTCTGTTAAAAACATGCGAACAGATGGTATCGGATGGTGTTGATATAATAGATATCGGAGGCGAATCCACCAGGCCTGATGCCCCAAGGGTGTCCGCCGAGGAAGAACTCTCCCGCATACTCCCCGCAATAGAGGCAGTATCTTCACACTTCGACATCCCCATAAGCATAGATACCTATAAGGCCGAAGTGGCGCTTAAAGCTGCCGAGATCGGAGCCGTTCTCATCAATGATGTATGGGGGCTTCGTGCGGACGATGCCATGGCAGGTGCTGTAGCATCAATCATGCATGATAATCCGGATACCGCGCTTTGCATCATGCATAACAGGCGCCCTGTCGGATACGAAAGCAAAATTCCGATCACGATGCACGGAGAGACGATCGATTACGGATACAGTGATGATTTTATGACTGATGTATGCGCCGATCTTTTACACAGCATAAGACTTGCCACAGACTCAGGTATTCCCACCGACAGGATAATATTGGATCCCGGTGTGGGCTTTGCCAAGACCTACGAACAGAATCTTACAGTTATGCGCAACATGGACAGATTGAGATATATAGATATATCTGATCGCATCGCGGACATTCACATGGACCCGGATGCTCACTGCTACCCTATCCTGCTTGGATGCAGTCGCAAATCAGTCATCGGTATGACACTTGATAAGAAAGTTGATGACAGGCTCTATGGCACATTGGCCACTACAGCATATGGTGTGATGCAGGGTGCAGATTTTATCCGCGTGCATGATATCGGTCCCAATGCAGACGTTATCCGAATGATCCGTGCGATCATGGGAAGAGAACGCTAAGTACATGTCATTATGTCGGTCGTATCTTTTTGTCATGGAGGGATAATATGGACGAGATAAGGATTGAAGATCTTCAGGTCAAGGCATATCACGGAGTATATGAGGATGAAAAAGAGAAGGGTCAGAATTTCTATGTCAATGCCGTTCTCTACACTGACACACGTGATGCGGGACTTGCGGATGATCTAAGCAAGTCAACGGACTATGCCAGAGTATGCTCACTGATCCGTTCCATCATGTTAAGGGAATCCTATGATCTTATAGAAACAGTAGCTGAACACATAGCCGAAGAGATCCTGCTCGGTTTCCCTTATATATCGGCCGTCGATGTCGAAGTACGTAAGCCTGAAGCACCTGTTCCCGTTGAATTTAAGTCCATCTCCGTAAAGATACACAGAGCATGGCATGATGTATATATCTCCTACGGTTCCAATATCGGTGACTCTGCGACATACGTGGACGATGCTGTCGCATCGATTGCCGAGCACCCGTATGTAACCATGATACAGGATTCGGAGCGCATCATCACAGCTCCGTACGGTGGTATAGAGCAGGATGACTTCCTAAACGGTGTCTGCCGTATCAGGACTCTTATGGCTCCGGATGAACTGCTTAATTATCTTCACAATCTCGAAGAAGGAGCAGGACGTACACGCGATATCCGTTGGGGACCCAGGACTCTTGATCTGGATATTCTGCTATATGATGACCTTGTGTATGAAAGCGAGACACTCATAATCCCTCACGTGGATATGGAGAACAGAGAATTCGTCCTTAGGCCCATGTGTGAACTGGCACCCTATCTAAGGCATCCTGTATCAAAAAAAACAATGAAACAATTATTCGATGCTTTGGCAAGCAACAAATAAACCGGATGATTCAAAAAGGGGCAGGCTATTCGCCTGCTCCTTTTTGACTGACTACTGAACCAGTCTTCGTTTATCGAATTTCTCTTCACAGTATCTGCAGCGATATACTCCTTCATCTTCATCCGCAAGGAAGAATATATGCGGGAGTTCCTGCTCTATGGATGTGATACAGCGAGGATTCTTACACTTGAATATATGCTTGATCTCCTTAGGAAGCGTAAGTTCCTTTTTATCCACTATCTCACCGTCTTTGATCACGTTGACGGTGATATTTTTGTCTATGACCGCAAGTACATCAAGATTCAGCTCATTAATATCACACTCGACCTTCAGAATATCCTTCTTGCCCATCTTGTCAGATTTGGCGTTTTTGATGATGGCCACCGTGTGATCCATCTTATCAAGCTGAAGATGATGATATATGGACAACGACTGACCGGCCTTGATATGGTCAAGAACAAATCCTTCTTCTATCTTACCTACATTAAGCATGTCTTCTCCTCCATGACGAATGGTCTCTCACCTTTGTTCGGTGTGCACGGCCAAACGCATAACTATACTTCAATACCGAGCAGCGTAAGTATCAGTGCCATTCTGACATAGACACCATATTGGGCCTGCTTAAAATATGCAGCCCTGGGATCGTCATCTATCTCAACGGATATCTCGTTCACTCTCGGCAACGGATGCAATATCATAAGATCATTCTTGGCTTTATCAAGCTTATCTTTTGTCAGTATATAAAAATCCTTCAATCTTACATAGTCTTCTTCATTGAAGAATCTCTCACGCTGAACTCTCGTCATATACAGGATATCCAGCCTGTCTATCACATCCTCCAAGCTTATGACTTCCTCGTATCCTATACCTTTGCTCCTAAGCATATCGGTGATATAATCCGGAACACGAAGTTCCTCCGGAGATATGAATACAAAACTTATATCTTTATATCTTGTAAGTGCGTTGATAAGTGAATGAACTGTTCTTCCGAACTTAAGATCTCCACAGAGACCGATCTTGAAGCCGTCCAAGCTGCCTCTTAAGCTTCTGATCGTAAGAAGGTCCGTAAGCGTCTGCGTCGGATGCTGATGACCTCCGTCGCCCGCATTAATGACCGGAATAAGTGATCTGGATGCCGCTACATATGCCGCGCCCTCTTTGGGATGTCTCATGGCACATATGTCGGCGTAACATGAGATGACTCTGATCGTATCTGAGACACTCTCTCCTTTTGAGGCTGATGAACTGCTTGCTTCTGAGAAGCCCAACACCTCGCCTCCAAGATTTAACATCGCCGCTTCAAATGAAAGCCTCGTTCTGGTACTTGGCTCATAAAAGCACGTCGCCAGCTTCTTCCCCTCGCATACCTTACTGTACTTCTTTGGATTCTTCTCGATGTCCCCGGCCAGATCAAACAGCCTGTCCAGTTCATCTACAGTAAAATCCAAAGGATTCATAAGATGTCTTATAGGACCATCCTGCATACTCTCCTCCTATGCTATCTATGCTTCTTTTAACATATCCACTATCTCGCCGAATCCCATACCGTGTGATGCCTTGATCAGTATGGAATCATCTTCGTGCAAAATAGATGGTAACTGACTTTTGAGTCCTTCTTTGTCTTTAAAATATATCAGGCGGACGCCTTCGTAATCACCATCGTCCCCGTCTTCACCATAACGCTTCGAAGAAACTGATTCGCCGAGTTCAAAAAGTGCCCCCTTATACATCGCATCCGACTGCTCGCCGACACATATTATAACATCGATGCCAGTTCTTCCGGCGGCTTCCCCAACCTCCCTGTGGAGTTTTAGGCTGTTCTCGCCAAGTTCAAACATATCTCCGAGAATGGCAACCTTTCTGGTATCGGCAAGCGAAATAAGCTTGATCGCTGATTTCATGGCCGAAGGATTTGCATTGTAACAGTCATCTATTATGGTATATTTATTGCCCTTTACGATATATCCTCTTCCTGCGGTCGCTGCAACATTACTTATGCCTGCAGCTATCTGCCTCGGAATAAGTCCGAGTCTCTCGCCGAGCGCTGTCGCAGCAAGCGCATTATACAGCATATGCTCTCCGGGAAGTTTGATGCTTACGGGAATGGTCTCACCCGTCATATGGCTTACCAGAACTGCATCAGATCCGAACAGCCCTCTCATGGCATAGCCTTCCACATGATAATCAAATGATCGCATCCTGCCCCCAAAGCCATAGAACACAGGTTTAACCCCCTGCGCTTTGGTAACGGTAGCAAGTTTATCATCATCTCCGTTAAGGAAGACCGTACTGCCGGCCCTCATACCTGTGAATATCGCAGTTTTGGCCTTCAACACACCATCCCTGTCACCCAAAAACTCCGTATGACAGTTGGCTATATTGGTAATAACAGCCATATCGGGTCTTGCTATGGCTGACATTCTCTCCATCTCTCCGAAATGACTGATACCCATCTCCAGTACGAGGATATCGTCATCTTCTCTGGCACTTAATATGGTTAGCGGCATGCCCACTTCGTTATTGAAATTCCCTATCGTCTTGCATACCTTATACTTCTGCGCCAGTACCGTTGCTATGAACTCCTTGGTGCTGGTCTTGCCCACACTGCCTGTGATACCTATCACTATGCAGTTAAGCTGATTCCTGTAATATGCCGCTATATCACGAAGCGCCTTAAATGAATCCTCGACCAATATGCACGGTCCCACGGGCTCTTTTGGCAGTTTCTCACAGACTACGCCGAGTGCTCCCGCTTCAAATACCGCAGGGATAAAACTGTGGCCGTCCACACGTTCTCCGACTGTGGCGATAAAAACACCACCCCTTGTCACCTTACGTGAATCTATTACAACACTGTCAGCTTCCGTCTTAGTCGCTATGTTATTGTCATCATAATATATCGTACCCTTACAAGCATCGGCAATGGCACGAAGCGTCATATTCTTCATATCCTATCTTACGGCCGTCCGTCTAATCTCTGCTCTTAAGTGCTGATTCTACAAGTTTCTCACACAGATCATCAAATCCTATGCCCACTGCTCTTGCTTCCTGTGGAACAAGTGAAAGCGGCGTCATCCCCGGAAGTGTATTGGCTTCGAGGCAGTACAGGCTCTCATCCGTTTCCCTCATAAGGAAATCAAGTCTGGCATATGAATTGAGTTTAAGTGCCTTAAATCCTCTCTCTGCCAGAGCCTGCATCTCTTTGGTCTTATTATCCGAAAGCAGGGCCGGGCATGTCTCCTCCGTGGCCCCTTCCTGATACTTGCTCTTATAGTCATAGAATTCTTCTCTCGGAGCTATCTCTATAATGGGAAGTGCTTTGCCATCCATAACACATACAGAGAATTCTCTGCCCTTGACATACTCCTCCACTATTAGGTGATTCTCTATCTTAAGTGCCTCTTTAACGCTTCTTTCATACTCCTGTTCGTTGTGGCAGATGTATACTCCCACACTGGAGCCGCCATCTCGTACCTTGACCACGCACGGATATCCCATTGTGTTGGTCAGATCCGCATCACCGGATATCACCCTCCCCTTTGGAACCGGAATACCGTTATAGGCAAGGATCTCTTTGGCCAGTTCCTTGTTCATGCATATGGCTGAGCTTAAATAGTCATTGCCCGTATAGGTGATACCTTCAAGATCGAAGTAAGCCTGAACCTTACCGTTCTCTCCGTTTTCTCCATGAAGTCCCATAAATACGAC
The DNA here is from genome assembly GCA_024694055.1 of Lachnospiraceae bacterium. GTDB lineage: Bacteria > Bacillota > Clostridia > Lachnospirales > Lachnospiraceae > Colinaster. The sequence goes on from JAILKC010000030.1 coordinate 26,024, forward strand.
ATCGGCTGCCTTACATATATCTATTACTCCGGGGCCGAAAAAGCTGGTACATGAAGGATCCCTGAGTGCCTTGACACTCTCTATATCCGGCGCTGCCTCGGCTATACCTGCCACGCTCTCTGCCCAGTCTCTGTCCAGATCAAATATCTCATCCGGACTTAAAGATAAGAGACTGCTGTCAAATCCCAGATATGCATCTGCCAAAATGACCTTATGTCCCTTACGCTTCAATGCTTCATATATACACTTGCCCGTCACCAGCGAAACATCACGTTCCGTACTGATGCCGCCTGCCATAACTACTATCTTCACACTGCGCCTCCACGGCAAGAGGGCATACTCTTGCCACTTTATTTCATCGGTGGTATGATACCATAAAGACAGATTATTATCAATGTTTATGTACGAATAACAGGAAGGAATCACAGACTTATGGACAAAGAATCAGTTAAATACAGAGCACGTAAAAGATGGGGCTTTTTCGGTATTCCCTGGACTTTCACCGTATATAACATCAGCGATGATCTCTTAACGGTTGACACGGGATTTTTCAAAAGAGAAGAAAACGACTGCTATATGTATAAGATCCAGGATGCCAAGCTGACACGTACACTGTCGCAGAGAATGTTTGGTATCGGTACCGTCACATGCTATACCGGTGATACCACCGACAGACAGCTTGTATTAAAGAATATCAAACGCTCTACCGAGATCAAGGATTACATCGTCAAGTCTTCCGAGCAGGCAAGACTTCGTCGTCGTACAGTCAATATGCAGAATATAGGTGTTGACGCGGATGACTTAAGTGGCATTGAGGATAATATATAAGAACACTGTGATACCACAGCAAAGGACGGCTTACGCCGTCCTTTTGTTATTCCTGACTTCAATATAACGCGGATACTTGCACAGCAATAATTGCATTATTTTGCACGTATGAGCAGTTTGTCAAGCCCTTCCGGTACAACCTCTATCTCACAATCCTTACCCGTTGTACGTACATATGTACCACCCATTCCGCCACGAAGCACGGTGATCTTCGGTCCGATGATTTCTATCGGTCCTTCTGTCACGATCTCCACAGGTTCCTGGAAGTAGCTGACTATATTCTCATTCTGATCATGCGCCTGCAGTCTAATGGCCGCCACATCATAGGTATGATCCTCCTTAAGATGCGTATGATCGGCAACAGCGCTTAAGTGGACGGATTCCATGATGCCCTTTATAAGAGTCTTGACCACCTTGCCGTTCTTGATCGCCTCGAACTTATATACAGTAGCCTCACCACCCCAGTCTCCGATGAATTTGCCGTATGCATCTGCCATATCCGAAAAACTCATATGATACATCACGGTTGCTTTAAGGAATGCAAGTTTCGCCTTAAGCGGGAGATTGTTCATTCCGTAGGCATTGTTGGCATTAAGACCATATTTGACAAGATCTGCCTGCTTATCTGAATACAGTCCCGATTCATGCACCGCATTACCTACGAAATCATCAACCCTTATGGGCCCGGACTTAAGGTTCTTAAATTCCGAATCATTACGGGTATATTCCTTTAACAGCTTGCCGTTTTTATACATACGCACGCTCTCGGCATTGGTATATATGTATATCTTGCCGTTATTGCCGCCCGGATGTTCTCCTAT
>JAILKC010000072.1 GCA_024694055.1 Lachnospiraceae bacterium
TTTCATCTGTATCCAAAATCATAAAATCGTGATAGAAATGGGTTGCGATAAGTATGGCAGAAAAATCGTAAGTCGTTTAGTTGAGTTGCGCACTTAAAAAAGTGATTTTGTTAAGTTGGCGTTTATTCGGGCTTTTCGGACTTAAAAAATGACCCGATCATGTGATTTTTCGGATCATTTCGTGATACAGGCCATCAGGTGTTGCATTTACTCTGACAATCAAGCTATAATCGATAATCGATAATCAATAGAATCATCTATTTCCAATACTCCAAGCAATCTCTCACCAATATCGTTCACTGTAAACCTGGCATCTATGTTAAACTTTTCTGCTATTTTATTCTATTTAGCATTTAGTCTAAACAAAATTTGAGCAATAAAACCGCAAAAAACTGAAGCAAAAATTGAAAATCCGTCAGGCAAAATATAATGAGATTATATGTTCTTTCGGATATATACTACATACGAAACAAAACAAACTTACATACATCCAATATCAATAAGGAGGAACCAATATGTCACTGTTCACAAGGAAAGAAAAATTCACTGTCTACTCTGAATTTCAAAAGGATGAGTTTATTGAAAAGCTCGAAAAGGCTCATGTAGATTATCAGCTACGCGAAGATCGAAGCAGCGTATTCAATGATAAGACAATGTATATCTTCAGTGTCAGAGCCGGTGAACTTAAAAATGTGATCTAAGCTGTGACCTTTTGCACAAATTTCATTTTTCATCCCTAATAGAAAGAAGCCTTAATATATGATGTATAACATATATTAGGGCTCTCTCTATTATAATACATTCAAATATTTGATCATCGTACAACCTTGATATTGGTTATTGCAATCTGGTCACCGGTAAGTGCTGCGTATATATCCTGTTCTCCATCAAGGACAGTGATCACACATTTGACGGATAAGCCCATATTCTCAGTAGATACAGTGATCTTATTACCCTTTTTTGCAAAAGTCACTTCGCAGTCAATTCCATCTTTACACTGTTTCTTCCATTCATCCCAACCCACAAAATCTTCCGTTCTGTTGACTATCATTCTGTTCTGAGAACCACCGGAACCTTCCCAGTCCTCTCCGTCGAATCTTACAAGCACATAATCCCTGTAATTCTCACTGTGTACGCCCTTGTCATCGGAATGGAATATGTCAACATAAGGACAATGCCATATTAGCCTTGCCGCAGGAAGACTCACGGAATGGAATGTAAGCTTAAGCCCGTCTGTAATGGCGATCGCATCGGAATAATCACTTCTGTGGCCGTCAATCTGAACGTTGGGAAGATCGCCTTCCGGACCATCTATATAACTGATCTCCTCTGCAATACGCGTGATATAATCATCGCTTACGGGATCCTTGGCCTTGTTGATGGTCACATCTGTGATATCACAGTACTCTCCTGTCAATCCGATATATGCATATCTTGAATTGTCCGGTAAAACTGCGGTGATTTCCATAGTCTTATGACCGTCATTGATCTTAATAAGAACATGATCTTTAATCCTGACAGCATCGATATTATAGATTATATCATGATCTGACACATTATTTCTTATTCTGTTTCTGTCATTGTCAACGGTATTGATCTGAATCTTTCTGATATTGTCACCTTCCGAACGACCATCAAAGCATACCATACAATATTCTAAATAATTGAAATCCTTAATAGTCTTTTCTTCATCGTGAACACGACCATCAAGCGAATCAAATAATATGATCGTAGGAAGTATTGCATCCTTGACAGAATTGTTCTTGGGTGTGAACTTAAGATGGATCTTGGCCATGTAAGGTGATACCAGGATGCCGTCTGATATATCACTCCTGAATTCCTCGCAGTACAATTCATTGTTGCCGGCCTGCTCTCTTAATGCATCCCGCTCTTTCATGCGATACATGACGTCTTCATCGATAAGCTTCTGCATGATCTTGGCTATCTCAGGATCAAACTGAGTGCCCGCATTTTTGACTATCTCTTCTCTTACAAGCTGCTGCGGTATGGCATCTCTGTAACTTCTGTTGGATGTCATGGCGTCATAAGCATCAGCAACGGATATTATCCTGGCGATCTCCGGTATATCCTCACCCTTAAGTCCTTCCGGATATCCTTTACCGTCATATCTTTCATGATGATAGTGAGCTCCTACGCTTAAGTAGGGGTACTCATTTATGCTCTTAAGTATCTGATGTCCTTTGGCGGGATGTTGCTTGATCTCGAAATATTCTTCGGGAGTAAGTTTGCCCTTTTTGGTGATGATCTGATCGGCGATACCTATCTTGCCCACATCATGTAAAAGTGCCGTGTAATATATCCTGTAGCATTCATCATCGCTCTTACCCATCATACGGGCAATCTTCTCGGAATACTCAGCGACTCTTAAGGAATGACCGTGTGAATACGTATCTTTGGCATCAACGGCACTGACCAAAGCTGTGGCTGTCTGTTCGAACAGATGCTGTGACAGTCGCTGCTGCTTCTTAAGAAGTTCGATCTCATTATCTTTATATCTGTCAAGCATAAGATTTCTTCTGTATATAACTATAATTGCAATGATGGTTAAGAGATTATTGAATATACCGGGAATGCTCGATATAGTCCTGGCAAATATAATATTCCGAATAAGCGCAGGGAACTGCAGCAATAAAAGAATCAAGGACGTTATGAATCCGGTCTTTTTAAAGAATACTACAAGGAAGATAATACAGATATTGGCAAGAGAAGTGACAACTCCCGCAAATGATGAAACAGGGAATGTCCTTCCGAATAATATAACTGAATCCTGAGATCTTGCGATATTATCAATCAAAACGGATGAAAATGCATATATGGTAAACAGAACCACAAATACCGATTTGGACAGAGTTCTGCTGTTGGTCCTGATATCGAACTGCATCTGAGCATTCGAGGTGTTCTTTATGCTATTAAGTTCAATATTTTGAGTTCTGTTCTTTTGCATCTTGGTTCTATTACCACAATGATTCTTTTGAATCCTCGAGAAACCTTATAAGATCAAAAGGCTTAATATTATCTGATTTATCGATTATATCACAAAATTCGCCAAGTAAATCAGATATTTTGCAGGATAATTCATCAAGTTTTGCATTTTTTTGCGTATCATCCTCTTCTTCAACATAGTTCTCGAGTCGACCGAAGGTATAATGACCGTCTTTTATCCCTAAAAAGGTCTTTATCATCTCTGGATCAAAAGCACCAAAAGCCGCATAAATACCTATAGTATCAGCCACTACTTCATCCCAGATCGCATCGGTTAACTCAGGATAGAGCTTGCGACAGATAAAATGTGTACATTCATGATATTTTCTGATCGTATCCGATGCAACTATCCACTCATCATCCGACATATTGACTTGCGATGCAGGAACTGCGCTGTAAGGGCCTACGGAAAGTACGATAAGTACATCAAGGTAATTCTTCTTATCAGATGTAAAACGTCTAAACTCCTCTGACCAAGCCAAATCATTATCGGTATCATAAGACAGCGTCTTAAGATATTCATCCCTGTGGTCATGAATCTTCTTCCAGTTGATGATACCGCTTATTATCGATGCACCCTGAGTATCCGGAATGACTACGGGTTTGCATTTATTGGCGATTATCTGCAAAAAAGTCACAAAATCAGCCCTTTCTCCGATTGTTACGCATAGCACCTCACCTGCCGGAGTATCAAGACACTCAAGCTTATCCAAATGGCTTGTCTTAAAATGAGACAGGTTCTTTAATTCAGGCTCCATGCCTCTTTTTACCACATTGGAATACATCTCTTCGGTATCATCCGAAGGTGGAATATAAAGTTGATTATATGATCTTGCAAGTTCCTTAAATACATTCATGTTCACTCTCCTACTATCCGTCCCATATATTCCGGAATCGGCGCCATGGTCTCCACATATCTTCCGTCAGACGGATGCTTAAAGCCAAGCATATATGCATGAAGCGCCTGACCTGCCGTATCGGTCTTTTTGAAGGAATTGGAAGGTTTCCTGCCTCTGTAATAAACTTCATCCCCTAAAAGCGGGAACCCAAGCGATTCCATATGTACTCTTATCTGGTGTGTACGCCCGGTCTTGAGCCTGCATTCGATATATGTAAGGCCGTATTCTTCAAGCCTTTTAATTATCGTCACATGAGTGATCGCTTCTTTGCCCGCTCTGTTTACAGCCATACGTTTTCGATCGGTAGGATGTCTGCCTATGGGGGCATCCACTGTAAGTTCATCCTCAGGTATGATGCCGCAAACTATGGCCCTGTATGTTCTGTTTAAACTGTGATCCTTAAGTTGCTCTGCTATAACGGCGTGAGCGGCGTCATTTTTGCAGGCAATGATGGAACCTGATGTATCTTTGTCTATCCTGTGTACTATTCCCGGTCGTAATACACCGTTAATGCCCGAAAGTGACTCGCCGCAGTGATACATGAGTGCATTGACCAGTGTACCGCTGTTATGCCCTGCAGCCGGATGTACGACCATTCCTTTGGGTTTATTGACCACAATGACATCATCATCTTCATACAAGATATCAAGAGGTATGTCTTCCGGTAAAATATCGGGCTCCTTAGCCTCCGGAGCCATCATATCTATACTGTCGCCCTCTTTGACGGACCATGAAGCCTTCCTTGGTACTCCGTTAAGCAGAATCTGCTCCTCTGATATAAGCTTTTTTATATAGGTTCTTGAAAAATAAGCACCGGCAAGTTCTGACGCAGCCTTATCAAGGCGTAATCCGTCGCACTCCCCGGTGACAGTAAAGATATATCTATTGTTCTTCATTCTTTTCCTTTTTTAGATTTAAAAATTCCATATCTTCGGCCTTGTAGAAAAACAGAACCGACAGTATGAGCACCGCGCATGCAACGGTCACATATATATCCGCAACATTGAATATCGGGAAGTTGATCAGTGAAAAATAGAAGAAATCAACAACATATTCAGTCGTAAGTCTGTCTATCATATTGCCGACAGCACCCGCTCCGACCAGTATAAGGCAGATACGCATGATTATGTAATGCTTGTCTGCAGGCATACGTATCATGCAATACAGCACAAATAGCACCATGATCACCGCAATGGCTAAGAAATATATCTTCATATTCTGCATGATGCCAAATGCAGCGCCGCGATTCTCAAGATAATTAAGTTCAAATACGCCATCAATAAGTACGATCGGCTTTTTGCCCTTAAGATACATCACAGCGAGGGATTTGGTATATATATCCGCACATACCAATCCGCCTATGATAAGTATATCAAGTATGACATGAAGCACTCTTTTAAGGATCGGATGTTCCTTGACTTCCACATATTCGGAGTCATCATCATCGATAAGCGAAGACAGATCAATATTACTGATGCCTATCGAGTTGTTTGTGCTTTTGATGTTATCAGTTGTGTTGTTATTATCTGTATTTCCGGTATTCTCTGCCATATCAGTCATTGCTTTCCGTATATTCTATCTCTTTAAGCGCTTCTCTCATCTCATCGACTGTCACGCTTCTGTCGATTACAGCTTTACCTATCTTTTTGAGCAGGATGAACTTAAGCCCCGTTTGGTCCTGCTTCTTATCAAAAGAAACCCGTCTTATTATTTCATCTATATCAATATTCTCAACAGTGATCGGTAGATTGAAGGGTACGAGCATATCGCGCAGCTCAAGATACTCCTCAAGACTGATCATCTCTTTTTTATATGAAATATGAGCAGCTGCGACCATTCCAAGTGCTACGCATTCGCCGTGTACAAGCTCTCCCATCTTATATGATTCTATTGCATGGCCCAAAGTATGACCGAAGTTGAGCAATGCTCTGTCGCCATCTTCATACGGATCCTTCTCAACGACAAGTCGCTTGATATTAACAGAACGATATACAAGTTCTGTTAGTGCCTCGGGATCTCTGTCGCATATCTCATACATCGAATCAATAAGCCACTCATAATAGTGTTCGTCCTTGATGATCGCACTCTTCATGGCTTCTGCAAAGCCGTTATAGAACTGTCTCTCGTCAAGTGTAGTAAGTGTCGACGTATTCATATATACAAGAGTCGGGAAATAGAAAGTGCCATATACATTCTTAATACGGTTGTAATCGACACCGTTTTTGCCACCAACGCTCGAATCGCACATCGCAAGCAACGTAGTGGGAATCTGTATAAAAGGAAGGCCTCTTCTGTATTGGCTTACCGCATATCCGGCAAGATCGCCCACAACTCCTCCGCCTAATGCCACACATATATCCGAACGCTTGAATTCAAGTTCAGTAAGGCGCTCCAGTATAGCATCCGAATTATCCTTGGTCTTGGAACTCTCGCCTGCCGTGATAGTAAAATCAAAAGAAGTGATATCACACTGCGAAAGTTTATCCTTTATTGTATCAAGATAAATAGGTCCGACTATACTGTCAGTAACAATAAGTGCCTTACGTCCGCAGTATTCAAGTCTCTTAAGTTCGTCATTGAGGGCATCGAAACTTACATCTATCACGATGTCATAATCTCTTTTGGTAGGTGTCTTGACTGTCAATCTTTCCATGTAGTATGTCCTTACAATAAAATAACCTACCCGTTACGCACAATAAATCCCGGCATACACGGGTAGGTGATGTTCAAATAAAACTAGCGATTCCTGTCTGATGAATCCGAGATATAATTTGAAAAATCTCCGGAAACATCTACACTGGCAGGCGTAATAAGGAAAATGAAATCTGAGATTTGCTGAAGATTGCCTCCAAGTGCATAGCAGCCGCCTGATGAAAAATCAAAAACCATCTGTGCGATGGACTTCTCGAGTCCCTCCATATTAAGGACAACAGTCCTGTTGGCTATAAGAGTATCAACGATCTCTCTTGAGTCATTGACGGTCGTAGGCTTAAAACATACAACCTCCATGCCGTTACCAAGTCTCTTATTCCTGCCTGCGCCGGGCTTATTAAGAGGTCTTCTGTCTTCTGCCACAGGAGCCGCAGCAGCGCCCTTGGCAGTAGTTCTGGGAATATCCTCTTCTGCCTCACCGCCATCTAAATAATCGCCGTTATCAAGTGTCTCTTCATCACCAAGCTCAAGTTTGCCCAGAAATGATTCCATAAAACCCATAACTTTATTCTCCCATCATAAAAAACACTTTATGTCAACCGTTAACCGCATGTGAATAATCTCGTTCACCGAATAGTCCGGTACCCACACGCACATAATAAGCGCCTTCCTCTATGGCTACCGTGTAATCACCGGTCATACCCATAGACAATACGCTCATACTAGTATTATCAATGTTTTTATTCGTTATGTCAACAGATAATTGCTTCAATTGCGCAAAATATGCTCTGTTTTCTTCCGGATCATCTACATATGGTGCTATGGTCATAAGTCCTCTTATTGTAATGCCCGGCAAACCGGCTATCTCTCTTATCAATGATTCGCACTCATCAGGGCGTATACCAAACTTGCTCTCCTCGCCTGCCACATTGACTTCTATGAGTATGGGTATCACTCTGCCCACCTTAACTGCCTGCCTGCTTATCTCCCCTGCAAGCTTAAGACTGTCTACACTGTGGATCAAATATACCTTGTCGGCTATATATTTGACCTTATTGGTCTGAAGATGACCTATCATGTGCCATCTGATATCCGAAGGAAGCTTGTCATACTTATCCATTATCTCCTGGACTTTGTTCTCTCCGAAATCTCTGATCCCGAGATCGTAGGCTTCCTTAAGCATCTCTATAGGTTTGGTCTTGCTGACTGCTATCAGATTGACTTCCTCTTTAGTTCTGCCACCTCTCTTTACGGCTTCGTCGATATTCTTTTTTACAATGCTCAGATTCTCTTTAATCATATATGAATTCATCCGTAGTAACGCTTGTTGCATCCAATGCTATATAGTCATATGCCACAAGACCGTAATCTGTATTGGACTTTATGATCGAATACTCATCATTCTGCCCAAGTATCTGTATCTGCTTAAAATCCGCATATCCCTTATTGATATTATATACACCCAAAAGCTTGGCCACTTTGGATATCGTATAATCTTCAAGCGAATCCGTACTCTGAATCCTGTCCCCGACCATAAGGGCATCATGATCGATAAAGTATTCGCCGTCTTTTTCACTGTATATGGTCACAGGGATCGTCTGGGTAGTCATGGTACCGTCTTCGGAATATACTTCCTTAAGCACTACATCGTTGTTATTATTGCCGCCTTTGGTCACATATGCTGCGGGGATCAAGAAGAACTCTCTTTCTACGATCGCCGAATTGGGTACTTTAAGCCCTGTATCCACATCAGTGATAAGCTCTACATCTATATACCGGTCTGTCGCAAAGGTGACCATGGAATTGGTAAAATGCAGCTGTACGTATGTGTTGCCGTCTTCCTGACCTTCAAGCAGTTCAACACGTCCCCATGATTCATATCTGTTTTTTAAGAATCTCACTTTAACATATTCTTTTTCGAGCAATTCTTCAGCTCGTTCCCTGTCGGCCTGAATGATAATCGACCATTCTTCATTATCCGAAAGCTTATACAAAGGATCACCTACGGATACTATGGAATTGTTAATTAGCTGTGTCTTCTGATGCTCCTCTTTTATAAACCAGCTCTCATCCACTTCAAAAGGCTCCTTGTCCTCGAGTCCGTCTATCGAATATATGACTATTCCGGATTCGGGACAGCGGCACAGATTGATAAGTTCTATTCCGCTAGTGGCTTCAAGTTCACTTAAATTGCTTAAGAGGTTGCTGTTGGCGTATTTCATAACGGAACTTTTGATGGCGTATTTAAAATCGTAGGCCGACTGAAAGTTCCTGTTATCGAATGCAGCGCTAAAATCCGAGATTTCATTCTTGATCTCGGATATATCATTATCGCTTAGCATGGCTGAATTGCCGGATCCGGGATCTTTTGTCATCATATCCTGAAGCTTACCCGTCTCGTCGACAGAACATACTATTCCGCCAGCTCCGACCTTCTCACCTTCCCTGGCATAGTAATTGACATAGCCGGAATACTCACTGGTAACGACTGTCTCATCACGCCATGCTATTCCTTCATATACGTTGGTTACAGACAATGATCCCGTCTTAACCTCATATCCCACAATGTGTTTGGAGGTAAAGTACATGAATGAACATACAACGATATATACCATTATGACAAGGAAACACAGTATTCCTATATTGATATTAAGCGGCTTTTTATAGTCGCGAATATTATCCCGTGCCACAATACTCCATTCTAAAGCAGACTTTACAACTTAAAAGCCCCGGAGCGATGTCCGAGGCTTATAAACTAATGTATTCAGATACTATAAAGCAACAATAACGTGCTTCTTGATATCCTCACTCAGCTCGCCGGCATCAATCGAAGCGCTTACAACAATATCGATACCGAACTTGTCGCTGATGCCTTCAAACTTCTTGACAAGTTCCTCAAATCCTGCCTTGTCAAGGCGTGCGATCTTGATGATGCCGTCTATATAAATCTTCTGTATGTCGTGATCCTGTGAAATAATACCGTATATGAAGCCTACGAATTCAGACTTGTTTTCAAAATCATAATCTGTAACGTTGATAAGACGAACTCTGTTGTTGAGTTCAAACATGTGCTTGGTGCTTCTGTCCAAGAAAACTATATTCCCCGAAGCTTCCTTGATCTCTTCATTGACCTTGTCAAGTAAGTGCTTGGTCTTGCCCTTGCCTTCAGAACCTACGATTAATTGTATCATTGGGGTACCCTCCTTTAAGCAACGATTCTGCTCATCTAAAATTATACATAAATACAGTCAAAATTACAATACTTATTGCGAAGTGATCTCCTTAAGAATCTCCGCCATTTCTTCGTTAAGTAAAGCCCTTGTACTGGCTCTTAAGATCACGGCAATATAAGGGTTGCCGGCTGCATCCTTGACCACAAGTATGAGGCAATTACCGGCCGCATTTGTGGTTCCCGTCTTGCCTCCGATCACATTGACATTTTCCGGCGGATTATAGTCACCGCGAAGAAATAGATTCGTAGTCTTAAGGCTCATGCTTTTCTCATTGCCCTGACTGTCGTTATATACGCTGTTATACTCGGTGATATGTATGATCTCATTGAAAAGCTCGTATTTCATGGCTTCATTCATTGTAAGATAGAGGTCATATGCCGTAGTATAATGATCGCTGTCCGTAAGACCGTGAGGATTGACGTAATGGGTATTGGTAGCACCGATCTCAATTGACTCCTTGTTCATTAGAGCCACAAAGTCCTCCACGCTTCCGGCTACATGTTCGGCTATTGCTATGGCCGCATCGTTGGCTGAATTGATGAGCAGCGCATGAAGAGCCTGATTCATCGTAAGCTGATCGCCTGCCTTAAGACCGATCTTGGTGGCATCATAATCAATATTGCCTACATTCTCAGAACATGTGATCAGATCCTCGGTATTGCCGTATTTCATGGCTACAAGAGCGGTCATGACCTTGGTTAAGGATGCAGGAGCAAGACGCTCGTGGATATCCTTGGCATACAGAACTTTCTTGCGGTTGATATCAAATATTCCGGCCGCCGAAGGTTCTTCCACTTCATAACCCGTAACACCCTCGATATCCGTATTGGCTACAGCCAGATTCGCGGCAAAACCCGAAGCATAATTGTCCATTCTGTCCGTAGATACTATCGGGTGAGTGTCTATATAGTCAAGTGCAAGCTTCGAACTGCCGCAGCCTGTAAACATCACGGCAACATATGCTGTTAATGTGATAATTGCAAAGATCCTTTTCATCAGATTATTTATACATCTCACGCCATTCCATATCACCGCGATCAAGAGATTTGATCAAAAGTTCGGCGCTTGCGAGATTTGTCGCAAGAGGAATGTTGTGTACATCGCAAAGTTTAAAAATATTATTGACATCCGGTTCGTGCGATTTGGGCGTAAGCGGATCTCTAAGGAATATGACAAGGTCGATCTGGTTGTGCTCGATCTGCGCACCTATCTGCTGTTCGCCGCCCAGATGACCGGCTAAAAACTTATGAATGCTTAGGTTTGTAACCTCTTCTATAAGTCTGCCCGTAGTACCCGTGGCATACAGATCGTTTTTGCTTAAGATACCTCTGTATGCGATACAGAAATTCTGCATCAACTTCTTTTTATTGTCATGTGCGATAAGTGCAATGTTCATATAGCCCCCATTCTACAATGCATCAGTCCACAGATCCATTGTGGTCTTCTTTCTTTTATCACCTTGCAAGCCTACGTTGAGCACTACCCCGATGCCTATATACAAACTTACAAGTGATGTAAGACCGTAGCTCACAAATGGAAGCGGAATACCTGTATTGGGGAACAACCCCGTGGTAACCGCAATATTCATAAAACCCTGTATGGCTATCATGCCGGCCATTGCATCAGCTACGATAGCACCCGAAAGATTCGGTGAAAAATGAGCAATTCTCATGCATTCATATGCTATCAAAAACAAAAGCACTATGACGGCCGCAGCCCCTATAAATCCCATCTCCTCGCCGATGACCGCATAGATGAAGTCGGTCTGGGGTTCAGAGATAAAGTTACCATTCTTAACTGATGCGATAACGTTGTTGTTCAGACCTTTACCATTCAACATACCCGACGATATGGCCGTGATCGAATTAAGCTGTTGGTATGCGTCTGAATCAGCGTATTTCTCTGGATATAACCAGGCCAAGATACGTCTGACCTGATAATTCTGCAATATTGTCTGACCTTCCTGCAGAATAATACTGAAAAATACGATCCCGGCAGGTATGAGCGCACCGAGTACAATAAGCACAATCCTGTATTCCAGGCCTCCCACAAAGAGCATGATACAGAAAGTCACACCTACCATGATGGTGGTCGACAGATCAGGCTCCTTGAAGATCAAAAGCATCGGGATCGCCACAAGCATGATCATAAACATGATCAGTTTGAATGTATTGATCCTGTCTTTATATTTCATAATAAACTGTGAAAAGAACAAAATCAATAATATCTTGGCAAGCTCTGAGGGCTGAAACTGGAATCCTATATTGATCCATCTGGTAGACCGGTTGACCTCTACACCAAAAAGCAAAACCGCGATCAAAAGCACGATATTGACGATATACAGGATCCATTTTACATGCGCATATAAATTATAGTCCACAAGAGATACTATGATCATAACGATTATGCCCACGAGTATTCCGTACATCTGTCTGGACTGAACGGATTCCTTGGCACTTCCAATTGCAAAATAGCCTATTATCGACAGTGCTATCACAAAAAATATCAGTTTGAAGTTGTAATTTCTAAGCTTGTATTGTCGTAGCATTCTCTATTATTCCGGGCGTAAGCACATCGCTTACAAGTTCTCCGTTCTTCGAATATATCACACAGGGCACATTCTTTCTCTTATCAAACAACCCCTTGGATCCGCCTGATTTAAGTGCAATTCCGCCTATCGTGCACGAATGTGGAGCCATCTTGACTGCCGCTATGAAGTGTCCGCCTTCCTTTTTAAGATCGGCATAGGCATCGCCTTCCAAACTTCCGAGTACGATGATATCCTTCCTGGCCGCCACAAGTCCGCCTGTTTCCACATTGCCGTATACAACAAGCGTTCCTTCACATTCAAGCACTTCTCCGTCAAGAACATCACCCTTGTAAAAACGGCCGATACTCTCTTCATTCTGTACCTCTACTCTCTTTAATGCCTTGACGAATTTTCTGTCCGTATTCTCATTTTTGCCCACTATGCAGATGATATTAACATCTGAATGAGCCTCAATGGTCTGTATTATTGCTTTTTCTTCTTCCGTGGTAACGGATCTGTCTTCAATGGATATGGCCAGTGCTGCATCCTTGAAATATTTTCTGGATTCTTCGAATTTCTCAGCTATCTCATCAAGAATGACATTAATGTCATCCTCATCGTTAAGATGCAATGCTATACCGTTTTTGTAACTCTTGATAACTACCATGATCAGTCTCCCGCTGACATCTCGGCATCGGGTATCTCTGCTGTACCCGTGACGATCTCGTCCGCATTCTCCAAATGGAAATAGTATTTATATATATCCCTGGTCATATTGGCTGCAAAGTCTGATGAATAGCCGAAAGCTATTCTGCTTGCAACCGCTATCTCAGGATTCTCATACGGTGCGTAACTTACAAACAGAGCGTGGTTGGCACGGTTTTTATTCTCCTGAGCCGTTCCGGTCTTGCCGGCTACATTGACTCCGAGGTTTGTGTAATATGCCTTCTTAAGTACCACTCTTCGCATTCCGGTATGGATCGCATTCCAGTATGCACTTGGCATATCGACTACATTTCGAAGCTTGGGAGTATAATCCTTGATCAGATTGTCGCTTGAATCGGTCACTTTATCAAGCAGACTTAAGTTATAGCATGATCCGTTATTGGCAACGGTCATCACGTATCTCGCAAGTCCCGCAGTGGTATAGTTGTTGGTACCCTGACCGATGGCAGACAGAACCGGGTACTCATCCGAAATCTCCGGTTCGGATTCTTCTATCTCTACGCCGGTACTTTCTGAAAGTCCATACATATCGGCATACTCCGCAAGTTTCTCAAGGCCGAGTTCATCTTTGTATGTACCGTTTTCATCAAGCGAAAGCTTATATCCCATCTCATAGAAGAATGAGTTGCAGGAATTCTCTATGGCGCCGCTCACATTTAGGCTTCCGTGACTTCCGGGATATATCCAACATTTGTACTGTTCATTCTGGAATCTGTCAAAGTAACCCTTGCACGATACAACAGACGAAGTGTTGATCATATTCTCGCACAAAGCTGCTGATGCCGATACCATCTTAAATGTTGAACCGGGAGCGGTTTTTTGCTGTGTGGCATAATTCCATAACGGTCTTGACAAGTCACTTTGCAATTTTGCATAATACTCCGCATCTATACTATTGGCAAGTCTGTTATTATCGTAGCTCGGATATGTGACAAGTGCCAGTACATTGCCCTTCATGTCCGTGATTACGGATGACGCTGAATACGGATCAAGTGCAAGCTGTGCCGGCGTGATATAGAGATTCTCGATCAGATACAGCATAAAACTGTATGAAGTCATTGTTCCTGCATAGAATCTCTTCTGCTCCTCGTCGGTGATCGAAATTGCCTCCTGTTCAAGCAGGGTTGCTATGATCTGATTACCGTTTATCTCGCCATCCCTAATCATATATTTATACATCTTACGTGAAAAGGAATTGCTCTTTTTTAAATGATCTGTTATATACTCGCATATCCTTCCGTATACTTCGGATGAATCCGAATATTGACTATCTAGGTCAATCTTTGTAACGTCTATCCAGTTACGTCCGATCAGAAAATCGATATACTCTGAAAGAGAGATTGTCTCTTCCGTTCTCCATGCGATATAGGTCTCATCATTTTTGTCGATCTCAGAATCCTTGATTACGCCGTTTTCAATGAGCATGCTCACTATAAAGCTCTCATATATCTGATATTCGTTTGCCAGATCTTCATACGGTGTCTTCTTTTCGGTTAATTCAGCCGTGATCTCATTACACACTCTCCCCTGCTTGTCAAGGAATGCTTCATATATCTCTTTTTCCGTCTCTTTTGCACTTTTTGAAGACAAATGATTGATATTGATGATGTTGTTATTAAACAGGGCAAAATACACATCAGTGATAGGGATGATATATTTACTCGCGGCCGTGCCCTCTGGAGGATTGTATTCCTTTACATTCTGTATCTTGGATACCAATATACCCGCAAGTTTCTGTTCCAATATATTATACACAGCCATTTGAAGGTCTCTGTCTATGGTCAGATACACATCATTACCGGCCTGGGGATCCACAAGTTTTTTGCTCTCTATTACTTTACCCAGGTTATTAACATATACTGTCTCGCTTCCTTTGACACCCTGCAGATATGTCTCCATGGTCTGCTCTATGCCCGCTTTACCGACCATGTCGGTCAATACATAGTCGTTACGCGGCTTTTCTGTTTCGGCAAGTTCTCCTTCCCTGTCCATATTGTTGAAGGTCACAAGTTCTTCTTCAGATATCTTACCCGTATATCCGATGATCTGTGAAAAATATATGCTGTCATTGTATTTACGGATATTATTCTCTTCTATGGCAACACCTAAGAGCTCATCCGAATTCTCCATAAGCGTTGCAACAGTCTTCTCACCGACGTCAGTAGCCACTACCGTGGGGATGTATTTTTTGTAGCTGTTAAGGCTCATTGCATAACGGATATTGACAAGTTTAAGTATCTCTCTTTTGGTATATCCCTTACCGACCACAAAAGAGTCTCTCGGGTTGTCAGGGTCAGTTGATTCACCGATACCGAACTTATTGTATCCGCACAGATAATTCATGACATCATCGGGTGTGGACATCTGTTCTTCATATTTAAGATCGCTTACCTTTTTGCGGCCGTATATATCCGCCAAAAAACGCTTTAATTTTGAATCTGTAAGCGTATATTCAAATTCATTGTCTTCGTTGATGATTATCGGAAAATCGCCTATCGTACGATCACCGTTTTTCTCTATTATGGCAATGGTCTTCATCAAAGTATCGTTAAGTTCGATATTTCTGGTCCTGCCGGACTCATAAAGATCCTCCATGGTAACGTTATAAGCCAACTGATTGTAAGCGAGCACATAACCGTTACGGTCGAATATCTTACCTCTCGTGCTGCCTATATCACGTTCTTTCTGTATGCTTAAGGTAAAGTTGTCCAGAGCCTCTTTGCCATGTACGATCTGCAGAAAAAAAATGCGGCCTATTAACACAACGGCTACTATCAAAAGCACAATACCCATCACAAGAGTACGTCCGGTTATTGAATTGATGAAATTATCCTGGATACGTCTGTTATGCAATGGTCTCTTCCGCCTCTTCCTCGCGTTTTCTTATTCTGTCAAAGACAAATTTCATCAGCGGGAAATAAAGTATTGCTACCAATGTGGTATATATTACCTCAGGAAATATGATCTTTGACAGATAATATGGATAAGAAAAATCACCTTTAAGCAAAAACATGATCAGATAACAAAAATGGCAGTATAAAACATCGCTGCCTACTATAAGTACAAGCGGAAGCTTGAAATCTCCCGGGAATAAAACTTTACGGCATATCCCGTTCACATACCCCACATACATATACAAAAGCGCATAGATACCTATAATACTGCCAAAGAATATATCCACAAAAAGGCCCGCAATAAAGCCGCTTACCATGCCGTAACGCCTACCGAGCAAAAGTCCGACGGTGGCTACGACTATAAGCAGCAGATTCGGCCTGATCCCTCCTATTGTGAATCTTGATAGAAGTGTCGATTGCAGCAAAAAGCTTATTAACATGAACAGAGCTGTTGATACAAAATTCATATACGCTAAATATCATAATTACGGAACATTTTTAAGGTCTTTGATCACAAGTACGTCGTCCAAATGCTTGAAGTCTACGACAGGCATTAGCGTTCCGGACTTGGTCATATTGTTGGAATCGGTATTTACGGTCTCGATATAACCGATAAGTATACCCTTCAAATACTTATCGCTTATATTGGAAGTGACAACCTTATCACCAATTCCCACTTGATCGTCTTCATCCGATAACTGACTGTATTCTATGACACCACGCTCCATAAGCTTAAGTGATCCGGTCACGATCAGATTATCCCCCGTCGAGAGGATCATACCACTGGTATTGGTATTGTCGGATATGATGGATATAACTTTTGCATAGTTGGGGCCGACATCGGTCACTCTTCCAACCAGTCCGCTTCCTGCTATGACATTACAGTTGACAGCGATACCGTCATTGCTGCCCTTGTCTATCACAAAACCCGAATACCAGTTGCCGGTATCTCTGGCTATGATGCGTGCGCCCACTTTGTCATATTCCGAATACTCATCGTCGAGTTCATAAAGTTCTCTTAATTTGGTGAGCTCATACTTGTCCTGCTGAAGTATGGTATTCTCTTCGCTTATTGCATCAAGTTCTTTCTTAAGCTTCTCGTTCTCTTCCATGACCTGCTCAAGCGTCTTAAGTTTCTCTGCCCTGCCTATAAGCGAAGTGCCTACCGCAGTCAGACCTTTCTGCATGGGAACAAGTGCATATCCGCTTATTGTGTTTAGCGGAACCGAGAGGATGTTCGTCGAAAAAGAAAGGATCATGAGTATCACGCATACTATGGTGAGTATTAAGAGAACATATCGGTTGGGTAATGTATATTTCTCGCGTTTTCTCTTAACTAAAGGACTCATTTGCCACTCATTCCCTCGATCGTAAATGCAAGTGAACGATATTTTTCTTCATTGATGACTTTGGCTATACCCATGATCACGGAATCTATGGGATCATCGCAGGTATTAACCTTAAGGCCTGTACTCTCGGACAAAAGCTCGGCGAGATTGTATATCTGCGAAGCTCCACCTGTCATGTATATTCCATGGCGGTATATATCAGCCGAAAGTTCCGGAGGGGTACGTTCAAGTACCATCTTCACATTATCTATGATCTGCATATAGGATGCAGTAAGATTGGAATTGAGTATCTCAGGCGGGATCTCCTTTTCCTTGGGAAGTCCGCTTATGATGTCACGGCCGTAGCATACGATTGAGCCTCTGTCTTTCATGACGCTCTTGATGCTCATCTTGATCTTCTCTGCCGTTTTCTGGCCTATTAACAGGCTGTGCTCGTATCTGATGGCATTACGTATGTCTTCATCAAATTGTGCGCCGCCTACCTTGAGAATACGGCTAAGTACTATTCCGCCAAGTGAAAGTATGGATATCTCAGTAGTCGAATAGCCGACATTGACTATCAGAACGCCCTGTGAATTCTTGACATCTATGTCAAGTCCGAGACCATCTGCAACGGCTTTTTCCACTACATGGATCTTATGGGCTTTGATACCCGCATCTTCTATCAGATCGTAGAACGCTCTTTTTTCCACATCGGTAACATCCGTAGGAACAGCTATCACATAATCGGCAGGCTTAAGACTGCCCTTGGACAGATCGGTGACAAAGAGCTTGATAAGAGTCTCCATATTGCTGATATCCGCGATCACTCCGTTGACCACAGGGAAACTTGCCACAATGTTGGACGGAGCTTTTTCGTACATATCAAAAGCCGAATCTCCGTATGCCAGCAGGATATTGCCGTTCTCTATGGCTATCATATTCTTCTCCATGAATATGTTATTATCCTGTTGATTGTATATCCTTATATTGCTTGTCCCTATATCGATGCCGAATACATTGTTAGCCACTTAAATATCCTCCAAAAAATTATTTGTACATTACATTCTGATATGCTTTCATGATCCCAAATTTACCGTGTTGCCACGTAAGTCCGCCCTGGAAAAAGACGTTATACGGCGGTTTGATCGGACCATCTGCGCTAAGTTCTATGCTCGAGCCGGAAATAAACGCTCCGGCAGCCATGATCACGGGTGCATCATATCCCGGCATATCCCATGGTTCGGGTACAACATGACCGTCTACCGGTGCCGCAGATTGGATACCTCTGCAAAAATCAATGACTTTGTCCGCACTTCCCAAAGTCACTGCCTGTATTATATCATATCTTTCTTCATTACCGTTAGGTACAACAGTAAATCCTGCATCTTCAAAAAGCCTTGCAGCAAATATCGCACTCTTAAGTGCGGATGCCGTAACGGAAGGTGCCATAAAAAGCCCCTGATACATACTTTTCAATGCATCAAGCGATGCGCCTACTTCCTTGCCGAGTCCCGGTGTCGTAAGTCTGACTGCCGCATTTTCCACGCATTCGGTTCTGCCTGCGATATAGCCACCCGTTGCTGCCAGACCACCGCCGGGATTTTTGATAAGTGATCCGACTACCATGTCCGCACCGACATCTGAAGGTTCTATGGTCTCTACAAATTCACCATAGCAGTTATCTACCATGCAAATCACATCGGGCTTGATCTTTTTGATAAAAGCAATAAGTTCTCCTATAGCTTCCACACTCAAAGTTTTTCTGGCCTGATATCCTTTCGAACGCTGTATCGTCACAAGAGCAGTCTTGTCACCTATCGCTGCTTTGATCGCATCAAAATCAAAGGATCCGTCAGACAAAAGATCAGCCTGAGCGTAGGTTATACCATACTCTGCAAGCGAACCTCTGCCGGGCCTTATGCCTATCACTTCTTCCAGTGTATCGTAAGGCTTACCGACAGGCGACAAGAGTTCATCGCCGGGTCTAAGATTGCCCATTAATGCTATGGCCAGTGCATGTGTTCCACAGGTGATCTGAGGTCTTACAAGAGCACTCTCGGTACCGAATATAGACGCATATACAGCTTCAAGCGTATCTCTTCCCATGTCATTGTATCCGTAACCTGTAGTACCGGATAAGCAGGCCTCGCTTACTCTGTTTGCCTGCATGGCACGTATTACTTTTAGCTGATTATATTCTGCATTTCTGTCAATCTCTTCAAATCTTTCCTTAAGTTCGGCTTCAACTTTTGATGCCGTATCAAGTACTTCTTTTTTTATACCGAACTCAAGATACATTTCGGTCAGTTTATCCATGGTATGTCTTTATATATCCTTTCTGCGATATTTGCACTGTCAAGACCGTCTATATCAAGAATCTGAACATCCCGTTCTCTTTTAAGCCAGGTAAGCTGGCGCTTCGCAAAATGACGGGTATTTTTTTTGATATCATCGATCGCCGTATCAAGATCACACCTTCCGTCAATATGTGCGATCATCTCTTTGTATCCGATGGATGAGAGACTGTTTAAGCTTTTATCATAACCCATCGAAAGAATGGATCTGACTTCCGACTCAAGCCCCGACTTAATCATCATATCCACTCTATTATCAATCCTTTTATACAGCAGATCCCTGTCCATATTAAGGGCGGTATACAAAAATGTGAAGTCTGACTTGCGCGCGGCCTGAGCTGCATTGTATTCGGAGAATTTCTCTCCGCAATAATGGATATATTCAAGAGCTCTTATAACGCGTTTGACATTATTGGGATGAACCGTCGCGGCATACTCCGGGTCTTTTTCCTTTAATTCTTCATATAAGGCGAAAAGACCGGCTTCGTTTGAGGCTTTTTTTGCAGCTTCTGTCCGAAAAGAATCATCATGTTCTCCTTCCGAATCAAAGTCGACTCCGTACAAAAAAGCCTGTACATAAAAATGCGTACCTCCGACAAGGATCGGCGTTTTATTTCTTGAATAGATGTCATTAACGGCTTCCATGGCCATGGATACAAATCTGTCCACCCCGAAATACTCATCCGGTTCAAGTACACTTATAAGATGATGCTTGATTCCGTCCATCTCTTTATTTGTCGGCTTGGCAGAACCGATGTCAAGATATTTATATATTGCTACGGAATCGGCACTTATTATCTCACCGTCTATCATGCCGGCAAGCTTAACCGCCGCGCCGGACTTACCCGAACCGGTCGGGCCTCCTATGATGACAAGCGGTCTTTTGGGATCAGATATAGCCATCACTTATACTATCCTCTTAAAACGCTTTTCAATCTCGGTTCTGGTCATTGTTATGATCGTAGGTCTGCCATGAGGACAGTTATACGGATTATCAAGCGTAAGAAGCTCTTTTAACAGTTCTTTGACCTCAGGCTCGCTCATGGACATATTCCCCTTTACCGCTGCTTTGCACGCCATAGAAGCAAGTTTGGCATTGATGACTTCAGGTATTCCGCTCACTCGCCCTTCTGAGAGTTCGTCAAGGATGTCAAGGAACAATTCCTTGGGTTCTTTTCCATACAGATCCATGGGTACGGCACGCAGACTGATATCAAAGCCTCCGAATTCATCGATCTCATAGCCGATCTCTTTAAAATTGTCAATATATTCCTTTACTGTAGCAAGCTCTGAAGGCGATAAAGTAATTACTATCGCGGGTGCAAGCATCTGTTTGGCCACACTCTTATTCTTCATTTGAGCGACAAGTCTCTCATATTTGACTTTTTCATGTGCCGCATGCTGATCCATCATCAAAAGCTTGTCTTTATAGGTAAACAGCCAGAATGTATCAAAGATCTGACCTACTATCTCATATTCGCTCACAGCCTCGGTGGACAGAAGCCTGTCCTCAAACATCTCCATCTGCACAGCCGTATTGACTATTATTGCATCCGAACGTTTGATGACATTTTTCGTTTCCGTATTAACGGGAGTTTCCGGATAAGGCTCCTTACCGGGGACTGTCTTGCCAAGTATACGATTTATGTCTATACTGTTTTCCTTCCACTGCACCTGCTTACGTTCCTGCTCAAAAGGTTCTGTGTTCGGCGCCGGGAGTTCTTCTTCTGCGGGCTTTTCAAAGACCGTCTCGGGAATCATCTCTTTTACGCGCAAAGTACTTGATACCGCACTTGATACTACATCCGATACAAGTTCCTCATCCTTAAATCTCACCTGAAGCTTTCCCGGATGAACGTTTATATCAGCATTTTTCGGATCCATCTCTATATACATGACGCAGAACGGGAACTTATGCTGCATCATGTATTCCTTGTATCCGTCCTCCAAAGCCTTGGAGACTATATCATTCTTAACATATCTTCCGTTTAAGAAATAATTCTCGAAATTTCTCGTATTTCTCGCGATCTCGGGCTTGCCCAAAAAGCCGCTTATCTTTATCCCCGCAGTCTCATTATTCATCGGGATGACCGCTTCAGCACTTTCCTTTCCGAAAAGCCTGTATATCAACTCTTTTACATCGCCGCTTCCCGATGTATGGAATCTTACAGAGCCACCGTTTATGAATTTGATAGACACTGAGGGATTCGCAAGCGCAAGATGATGCATTACTTCACCCACATACGATCCTTCGGTCGAAGCGCTTTTTAAAAACTTAAGTCTTGCCGGAGTGTTGAAAAAAAGATTGCGGATTATGATGGTGGTACCACCGGGAACTCCTATCTCCTTTCTCTCAACCTCTTTCGAACCTTCTATCGCGTAAAACTGACCTATGATCTCATCGCGCACCTTGGTCATCAGTTCAACCTGTGCCACTGCAGCGATTGAACTTAAGGCTTCACCTCTAAATCCCATGCTCCTTATGGTGTTAAGATCATCGATCGAATCGATCTTGCTTGTGGCATGGCGTAAAAATGCCTTGGGTATGTCTTCTGCCGATATACCTGCACCGTTGTCGGTGACTCTTATAAATCCTATGCCGCCATCTTTTATCTCTACGGTGATAGAATCAGCCCCTGCGTCAATAGCATTCTCCACAAGCTCTTTGACTACATTGGCAGGTCTTTCCACAACTTCGCCTGCGGCTATTTTATTGATGGTTTCATCGTTTAACACATGGATTATAGACATATCTGCCTCTCTTTCATTAACCGAAAAATCATCCGTTCCATCTGTTTATAAGTGAATTTTGAAGCTTATATAAAGTGTTGAGCGCATCAAGCGGTGTAAGATTGCCGATATCGAGGTCTTTAAGCTGCTTTATGACATCCTCATCGGTAGTGGTCGCAAAAAGTGACATCTGTGTCAGGTCTACCTGATCGTAATGCTCTGTTTTTTTGCTCTTACCGTCTTTGCTGTTTACGACTTCAATACTCTGAATCTTGTCTATGATGTCATTATCTGCCAGACAGTCTGCTATCTCTTTGGCTCTGCCTATCACTATATCAGGCACTCCGGCAAGTTTGGCCACCTGTATACCGTAGCTCTTGTCGGCTCCGCCTTTTACGATCTTACGTAAGAATACTATGTCGTCGCCATTTTCCTTGACTGCTATGCAATAGTTATTCACATTGTTCATCTTACTCTCAAGTTCCGTAAGCTCATGATAATGTGTTGCAAAAAGCGTCTTGGCCCCGAGTAACTTGGGATTGGCTATATGCTCTATCACGGCCCAGGCTATGCTAAGTCCGTCAAATGTGGAGGTTCCGCGGCCTATCTCATCCAGAATAATAAGGCTGTTTTTGGTTGCATTGCGCAGTATGTTGGCAACTTCGTTCATCTCCACCATGAATGTTGACTGACCGCTTGCCAGATCGTCACTTGCTCCGACTCTTGTAAATATCCTGTCACATATGCACATATTGGCTTCGGATGCCGGCACAAATGAACCGATCTGAGTCATCAACGATATAAGTGCCACCTGCCGCATATATGTGGATTTACCGGCCATATTGGGGCCTGTTATGACGGATATGAGTTTTTTGCCTGTATCAAGCACGGTATCATTGGGTACAAACATATCATTCGGTATCATCTTCTCGATGACCGGATGTCTGCCGTTTTTGATATTAATACTGCCCTTGGTATTGATCTTCGGTCTTACATATCCGTTCTGAGATGCAACAAGCGAAAGCGATGCCATAACGTCCAATATGGCTATGGCCTTGGCAGTACGCTGAATATCGGCGATCCTGTCACGTATCACATCTCTGATATGTACGAAAGCATCATATTCAAGCGTACAGAGCTTATCTTCCGCTCCGAGTATCGTGTCTTCAAGTTCCTTAAGTCTCGGGCAGGTGAACCTCTCCCCCGTAGTAAGTGTCTGCTTGCGGATATAGTCTTCAGGTGCCTTATCCTTAAAGCTGTTGGATATCTCGATACAGTATCCAAACACTTTATTGTATTTTACGTGAAGGCTCTTGATACCAAGTCTGTTCTGTTCATTGATCTCGAATTCATTAAGCCACTGTTTGCCGTTGGTACGAGCAACTCTCAGATCATCAATATCTTTATCATAACCCGACTTGATAATGCCGCCTTCTTTAATACCTATGGGTGGCTCTTCCTCTATGGCTTCGTCTATAAGTGTATATATATCTTCAAGTTCGTCTATATCGTCACTTATGGACTTAAGCAACTTATCATCAAGTTCATGTGTAAGCATCTTGATGGCAGGAAGCATCTGAAGCGAAGACCGAAGCGAAAGCATGTCTCTTGGATTGACAGTCAAAAGACTTATCTTGCCCGTAAGCCTCTCAAGATCATATATCGCCGCCATGTATTCCCTTAATTCATCACGTTCAACAGGGAATCTGCACAGGGTATCCACGGCATCCAGTCTTGTCTCTATCTCGTCTTTGTCAATAAGAGGCTGTCTTATATAACCGGCAAGTGTTCTGCTTCCCATGGCTGTCTTGGTCTTATCAAGTACCCACAGAAGAGAACCTCTTTTTTGCTTATCTCGTAATGTCTCCGTAAGTTCAAGATTGCGTCTTGTAGCGCTGTCTATGAGCATATATCTGCTGGCGATATATGGATAGATATGCGTAATATGCTTAAGTTCCTGCATCTGTGTATCATACAGATACTGAAGCAGGCTTCCGGCCGCCACGACACCATTGGGAAAATCCGCTATACCAAGGCCTGCTATCCCGTTGACGCCGAAGTGCTTGGCAATCACATTTTTACATCTGTCCTCATCGTAGTAATGCGGAGGAAGCGAAGAAAATGCAGCTCCCATACGCTCCTTGATATATTCAATGTCTATACCGCTTACAAGGAACGCTTCGTTGCATATGATCTCCGAAGGTTCGAATTTGATAATCTCGTCAAAAAGTGTCTTAAGATCATCCACCTCGCACAGATAATAGTCGCCTGTAGTGACATCCGCAACGGAAATGCCGATATTGTTGCAGGTGTATGACACGCTCATTATATAGTTGTTACTCTCCTTGGCGAGAGCTGACTCACTCGTATTCGTACCGGGAGTAACGACTCTTATCACTTCTCTTTTTACAAGGCCCTTGGCAAGCTTAGGATCTTCGACCTGTTCACAGATTGCAACCTTATATCCTTTGGATACCAGTCGATCAAGATAGCTCTCAACAGCGTGGAACGGTACTCCGCACATCGGTGCTCTCTCTGGCAGTCCGCACTGTTTGCCGGTAAGAGTGATCTCGAGTTCTCTGGATGCAGTCAAGGCGTCATCAAAGAACATCTCGTAAAAATCACCGAGTCTGTAAAAGAGTATACAGTCCCTGTACTCGGCTTTGGTATCCATATAGAGCTTCATCATGGGCGACAGAAGCTCGTAATCTATGTTGTTATCATTAGTGTTCATCTTTTACTTCTTCGCCTATATAATAGAATCCTTTGGCCTGTATGAGCCTTACGGGAACAATTGAGCCGATCAGATCAGCACTTCCCTTAAAATGTACCATACTGTTATATGAAAGCCTGCCTGTTACCATTGTGGGATCCTGTTCGGATACGGATTCCACCAAAGCTTCCTGTACAGACCCGGTAAGAGCACCATTTTTGATGGCGCTGCACTCTCTGACAGCACTTAACACTCTGTCAAACTGTTCTTTAACAAAGTTCTCATCTGCCTGGTCTTCTCTTGCGGCTGCAGGCGTACCCGTACGTTTGGAATATATGAATGTAAATGCATTATCATAGCAGACTTTACGTATCACATCTATCGTCTCATCCACATCCGCCACAGTCTCACCCGGATATCCGACTATAATATCCGTAGTGATGGCTATATCCGGCATGGCAACCTTGATCTTATCTACAAGCTTAAGATAGGATTCCTTGGTGTAGCGTCTGTTCATATCCTTAAGGATCCTGTCAGAGCCTGCCTGCAGAGGCAGATGGATATGTCTGCATATCTTTTCGGATGATGCCATGACTTCAATAAGTTCATCAGAAAGATCCTTGGGATGTGACGTCATGAATCTAATGCGCTTAAGGCCTTCTATCTTCTCTACTTCCCGTAACAATCCAGCAAATGTGATATCTCCGGATAACCCCTTGCCGTAACTGTTGACATTCTGACCAAGCAACATGACTTCTATTACGCCGTCCGCCACAAGCTTTTCTATCTCTCTTATGATCTCCAAAGGTTCACGGGAACGCTCTCTGCCACGTACATACGGTACTATACAGTAACTGCAGAAATTGTCGCAGCCGAACATAATATTGACGCCTGATTTATATGGGTATTTACGTAAAACCGGAAGGCTCTCCACTATGTCATCCGTCTTGTCCCATATATCTATGATCTGCGAATCAGACTCATACATCCTCACAAGAAGCTCGGCAAATTTATAGATATTATGCGTTCCGAATACAAGATCCACAAACTTATAATTCTTTGAAATATTCTCTATAACGCTCTGTTCCTGCATCATGCAGCCGCAAAGAGCGATACGAAGCGTCGGTATCTTCTTTTTTCTTGCTTTAAGGGTTCCGAGATGTCCGTATAATTTTTGATTGGCATTGTCTCTAACCGTGCAGGTATTGTAGATCACCAGATCCGCTCCGGACTCATCTTCCGTCAGATCAAAACCCGCCTCACTTACGATACCGTTAAGTTTTTCGGAATCTCTCGCATTCATCTGACATCCGAAGGTAACGATCGCACATATCGGCTTTCTGCCATACTTTGACGCAAGATTCTCCGTGATCTTTTTAAGCCTTTCAATATATTCAAACTGTAATTGTAATTCCTCTTTATTCTCCATTGCCTATCCTTCGATGATCATAGTCATCGGTATATCTGTCTCATTCGGTGTAATGCTTTCTGTGATCTGAAAATCAAAACACGGTGCTATTCTGTGCTTTATATTAACTGTTGAAAAAAATCTGTCATAATAGCCTTTGCCGTATCCCAGTCTGTGTCCGCATCTGTCGAACACCACTCCCGGAGTGATACATATGGTCCTGTCGGTGATATCTCCCTCATTTAACTTAAGATATTCGATCTTAAGCGGTTCTCTTATCCCATACGCTCCCGTCTGAAGCTCATCAATCGCAAATATCCTATAGAAATCGAGCTTGTATTCTTCAAGGCATACCGGAGCGTATACTTTTTTGCCGGCAAGCAACGCCTCTGCTATAAGCCTGTCTGTGGCGACTTCACCATTACAGTCAGCATAAAGCAATATGGTATCAGCATTCTTATATTCATCTGTTGCCATGATCCGCCCAATGATCTCATCGCTTCTTTTAAGTCTTTCCGATACAGACAGGGTCTTTCTTTTTGCAATTGTCTCTTTACGAAGTTCACTGTATTCGCTCATCGATCAGTCATTCATGTGATTGATAAAATCAATCATATCAAAGCATTTATCTTCATGCGCCGTAAATATGGTACCCACATCTCTTCCGTCCATGATCCTGTGCAGAATACGCATATCAGCTGCATTGGCTATGATCATATCAGCCCCTGAGCTTGTAGCGATCTTGGCAGCATTAAGCTTGGTATTCATTCCGCCGGTGCCAACACTGCTACCTGTGGAACTCTTGGCCATGGCGAAGAATTCTTCGCTTAAGTTATCCACTTTTGAGATAAATTCCGCATTTTTATTCTGTCTCGGATCGTCGGTATACAGACCGTCTATATCGGACAAAAGCACGAGCAGATCCGCACCTGTAAGCGATGCCACGATAGCCGACAACGTATCATTATCGCCTATCAACACATCGTCCTCTCCCACCTGGATCTCGTAGGTCGATACGGTATCGTTCTCATTAACGATGGGAATGATGCCCATATTAAGAAGCTCAGTAAATGTATTGTAAGCATTGGCTCTGTTAACATCATCCGTAACCGTATTCTTGGTCATGAGTATCTGAGCTGCAATATGATTATACTCCGAGAAAAGCTTCTGATACGTCATCATAAGTCTTGCCTGTCCTATGGCAGCACAGGCCTGTTTGAATCCCATATTGCCACGCTGACTGTTGACCGCAGCCTGACCTATCACGCGCTTACCTACCGCGATCGCGCCTGAAGTAACGAGTATCACATCCTTGCCTTGATTGGATATATTGCACAATTCCCTTACAAGCACGTCGAGTTTGGTATAATCAAGTCCGCCCGTCTCTTTATGTACCAAAGACGAAGACCCCACCTTGACCACAATACGCTTTTTATCTTTGATATTAGGCCTTACTACTGTATCATTCTCTTTTTCCATATCTCCTCCGCTATAATCATACCGTCCATCGCCGCCGACATAATCCCACCTGCATATCCCGCTCCCTCACCACAAGGGTATACACAGGGCACTGACGCTTCATATGATTTGTCTCTTGTTATTCTCAAAGGAGACGAAGTTCTGCTTTCGACTCCCGCAAGTATTGTATCTCCCGATCCGAATCCCGGTATGATTTTATCGAATCTGTTCATACCGTCTAAAAATGTATCTCTTAATGTATCACCCAAAAGTCCGTTTAGGTTAGCTTCAACTGCGCCACCTTTAAGGCCACGTCTGTCAAGATGAATACTGTCCGTAATACCTTTTCTGTATGCATCAAGACTCTGTATCGGTATAAGACCCCGGCCAAGCTCATAGGCCGATCTTTCAAGCCGCTCCTGAAATCTTAAGCCGGCAAATACATCATCCGCTCCAAAATCTGCAGTATCCACGCCCATTATAATTCCGCTGTTGGCATATTTGCCGGATCTGCCACTATAGCTCATGCCATTGACTGCAGTATGATCGTTATATGATGAAGCATTGACAACATATCCGCCGGGACACATGCAGAAGCTGTATACGTTTCTGCCGTCATCCGTTCTGTGAGCAAGCTTATATGCTGCCGCAGGCAGATATGAAGGCCTGCATGCCGATCCATATTGCGCACTGTCAATTATACTCTGCGAATGAAGAACCCTCATTCCCACCGCAAATGGTTTAACTTCCATGCTGACACCCATGTCATAAAGCATATGATAGGTGTCTCTGGCGCTATGCCCGATGGCAAGTACCAAAGCCGAAGTATCAACGGTCAGATCGTCATTGACAAGAGCACTGACATAACCGTCATGGACTTTTACCCCTGTAAGCTTATGTTCATACCGTATCTCACCGCCGCATGAGATTATCTCATTACGCATATCGGCTACTACCGTCCTTAATACATCGGTACCGATGTGAGGCTTGCTGTCATAGAGAATATGCTTAGGCGCCCCATGTTTTACAAATATCTCAAGCACCTTGCCGGAACGTCCGAACCTGTCATTGACAAGGGTATTAAGCTTACCGTCTGAAAATGTACCGGCACCGCCCTCTCCAAACTGTATATTACTCTCAGGATTAAGAATGCCGTCATTAAAGAAGGTCTCCACATCTCTTACCCGGTCTTCAACAGGCTTGCCTCGTTCAAAAATGAGGGGTTTGCAACCGGCATGCGCAAGCATGTAAGCACAAAAAAGCCCTGCAGGACCCATACCGACGATCACCGGTCTGTTAACACTCTGACCGGCATCTTTTCTTATTGCTCCTTCAGGCCATACATATCGTGTGATCTCGCTTTGGGATATCTGTTTATCTTTGTATACCGAAGCTTTAAGCATGCCCTCGGATACATCGACATCAACGGTATATACATAATAGAGCTTTGGCTTATATCTGGCATCAAGGCTCTTTTTGACTATACTGTAATCAGGCAGACGCTCTGTCTTGAGTTTCTTTTTTACCTTTAAATCAAGTGCCTTTGTCTGATCCTTAATCTCTGCATCTATTTTGATCTGGCTGATACGTATCATTTGACATCATACCTTAATAGCATCCGGCCGCTCTGCCGGCAATGTATCCGGAAGTCCAGGCCCATTGAAGATTATATCCGCCGCACATACCATCCACATCCAGCATCTCTCCGCATATATAGAGCCCGGGCGTCTTAACCGACATGCAGTTTCTGTCTATCTCATTAAGCGGAACGCCTCCACTGCATACCTGAGCAAAAGAAAAATCCTTGACTCCCGTAACATTTAACTTAAGACATCTAACAATGCCCAAAGCTGTAATGAGATCATCTTGTGTCTCTTCGTCTACCATATCCGTTCTGTTAAGGCCAGCAAGATCGATTATCAGATCACACAGTTTGGTATTGAGTGTCCCTAAAAAGAACTGTTCAATGGTATATCCCTGAAATGCAAATATCCTGCTCTGCATCATCGCGATATAGTCATCATCATCCACACCCGGCATAAAGTCTATAAGCAGTTCATAACCACCTTCTTTATCGGCTCCAACATAGTGGCTTAACTGAAAAGCCGGTATACCGCTTACTCCGTAATCAGTCATCTGAAGCTGACCGTATTCACCGGCAACCGTAGTACCGTTCTTTACAAGGGTTATAAGTGCATCGGCTCTGACTCCGCTTATCCTGTCCAAAAAGTCATTATCACATTTGATGGCTGTAAGCGCTGGCTTGACAGGCATGATCGTATGTCCGAAAGAATATGCCAATGCATATCCGTCTTTGTCGGATGATATCCTGTCCTTTTTGGCAATTCCCGCATAGCTTCCACAGGCCAATACAACTTTATCAAACTTAAAGTTCCTGCCGTCAGTGGCCACCGTAAAGGAATTGTCGTCATTCTTTTTAATATCATCTATATCCACAGATGTGCATACATTCACTCCGTAGCTTCTAAGCTGGGTCTCAAGTACATCGGCAACTACTTTCGCCTGTTCACATGCAGGATACATATAGCCGTTCTCATCCTTGATGATGAGTCCGAGGCTTCTGAATGTACGGATTGTATCATCCTCATCGAACTGTATAAAGAAGTCAGACAACATGTCGCGATCAGGACTGTAATAAAACTCATCTTTTAAGTTCATATTGCCGAGATTGCACCTGCCGTTACCTGTGGTCCTAAGCTTCTTGCCCAATATGTCATTGTGTTCATATATGGTCACGCTTGCGCCCATTGAAGCCGCGGCTATCGATGCCATCATTCCGGATGCGCCGCCGCCGATGATAAGTACTTCCATAACTCACCACTTATAATGTATGCCAAATATATATCTATACAAAGAAACTGCCTATAAAATATGCAGGATAATATGCTATTGTCCCTTTTAATGAATTAATATCTCTCTTGGTAAGTCCCTTAAGGACAGCTATCGTAACATAGTAGACGCCGTATGACACTGCTATCGTTATGATCAAAAAGATTGGATTCATGATCAGGAAATTGTCCATTACAGCCAATACTCCGCTAAAAAGCGCAGATCCTATAAATATCTTTGCAAGCTTATATCCGATATCGATGATATCAGGCTTGGAATGCAGATATACGACTGCAAGCATGGCCACCGCCTGAACGAGGTATCCCGCAAGCAAGGCATATATAAGCGACAAAGGATCAGCTTCAGTACCTTTGGTGGCAAAAGCAAAGGCTATAGTCACAGCCAGACCAAGCACCGAACCGGCTACGGAATACAACGTCATCTTATGGGCATTAAGGATACCCTTACACATATGAGTAAGCCCAAAGAAAAGGAAAATGATACCACCGGCCCGAAGCAATGTGATACCGAGGGACATGCGTCCGTCAAAGAATATGGTAACGATGGGTTTGGCCATGATTATCACAAATAAAGCTACAGGAACAAGAATAAAGAACGAATTCTTGATCAGGTAAACCGTTCTGGTATATACGTTCTTAAGTTCATCCCTGCTTATATCTATGCGGATTGATTTGCATTCTCTGTCAACATATTCAATAAAGAATATCATCAAAAATGCCATAACTATCAGATACTTACCACCCCACACTCCGAGCCGTATAAAAGCTTCTCTCTCTTCAAAAGACATGCTGTATGCATTTCTGATATAGATAAACGTCACTCCGGCGATGGAAAGAAGCGGGAATATCTTGTCAATGATATACATGCCGTTGATCTTAAAGAAATTGAGATAAATGCTTCTTATATTGTCCAGTCCCTTGACAGAATCGTACATATTTCTGCCTACGGTGCCTGCTATTCTGTCACCGATCAAAACGGCAAGTATACATACCGTCCCCGCTATACACTGAGCAAGGATCGCACCTATTACACCATTGATATTTGCATACATGGGCTGTTTTAAAAGTGTAGCCACTTTCATGCCGTACAGGTACATACGCGTTATAAACACGGGCGCCAAAGCGACCATTACAATACAGCCTATGATCTCGCCCACGATACATACATATACATCACCCTTACCCTGGAAACAACCCATAATGCAGGATTTGATGGAATTGACAAAGAAATAGATGCCAAAGATGCTGAGAACACTCTCCGGGAGCCTGTATCCTATCAGGATATTAAGAATTGTCCCCGAAAAAAGCCACAGACCGGTGCAGACCAAAAGTCCGGATACCAAGCAATAAAGAAGACCGTATCTGAACACGAGCTTACAGTTATGATAAAGTCCTTTCTGCCTTCTCACTTCCACCATCTTGGCCACAGCTATCTTGATACCTCCCGTAAGAAGTGATGCAGCCAGATAAAATACCATAAATGAGATGAAGTAAAATCCGAAGCCAAGATCTCCGGCCAGATATCCGATTATCATCCAAAATATAAGATTAAGTATTCTCGTAGCGATACGAGCATATTCTCTAACGTTCATATATATCCTATTCTCTGACTATTCCAAGGCTATTAAGTATATCTTCCTGTTTTTGTTCCATGACACGGGCTTCATCTTCCGCCATATGATCGTACCCGCTTAGATGAAGCATACTGTGCGCCACCAGGAATGCAAATTCCCTGAGAGTACTGTGTCCGTACAGATCGGCCTGAAGTGCCACTCTGTCAAGCGATATGATAATATCGCCAAGCATTACAAGACCCGTCTCCGGATCTATACAATCATTCTTATGACCATCTATATCGTATATTCCGGGTTCATCAAAGAACAATCCCGGAAAAGACAGTACATCGGTAGCATTGTCTATGCCGCGCTGGGCAAGATTATATTCTCTGATCCCCTCATCGTCCGTAAGAAGAAGGTTGACTTCTGTATCATATGGACAATTCTCGGACGCAAGAACAGCTTCAGCCACTTTGCATGCGACATCTTCAAAATCAAAATCAAAACTTCTGTCTGTATCATTGTCACAAAATAACTTCATTTTTTGTTCTTGGCCGCTTTCTTTAATCTGTCCTGCTTTGCTTTGTATTCATCGTAAGCCTTGACTATTCGCTGTACTAACGGATGTCTGACCACGTCTTTACTGTCAAGTTCAATAAAGCCGATACCCTCAACACCCTTAAGCACTTTAAGCGCCACATCAAGCCCCGAAATACTGCCTGAGGGCAGATCCTTTTGGGTTCTGTCACCTGTAATGACCACTTTGGAACCAAAACCTATTCTGGTAAGGAACATCTTCATCTGTGCCGGTGTAGTGTTCTGAGCTTCGTCAAGTATGATATAGGCATTGTCAAGGGTACGCCCGCGCATGTATGCAAGCGGAGCAACCTCTATAAGCCCTTTTTCCATGTTTTTAAGGAATCCGTCCGCTCCCATGATCTGATACAAAGCATCATATAACGGTCTTAAATACGGATCAACCTTGCTCTGAAGATCACCGGGCAAAAATCCAAGTTTCTCACCTGCTTCTATTGCCGGTCTTGTAAGTATGAGCCTCTCGACTTCACCGTTCTTAAACGCTGTAATAGCCATGGCCATGGCAAGATATGTCTTACCCGTTCCGGCAGGTCCCATAGAAAACACCACCATATTGTCCTTAATGGCATCTACATAGCGCTTCTGGCCAAGGGTCTTGGGCTTGACGGGACGACCCGATATCGTATGACATATAAGTTCATTGTCTATATTAAGTATCTCTTGTGATGAATCTTCCATGCTCATGGCTATTGCGTAATCAACCTGTTGCTCCGTGATATCATTACCCTTACGTGAAAGAGCACCAAGTGTATTGATGACACTTACCGCACGTCTTACTCTAAGTTCATCACCCGCTACGATCACCTTGTCATCACGCAAAATAATATCTACGGAAAAACTTCTTTCTATTTTTTTAAGATTAGTATCAAACTGCCCAAAAACGTTGCCGGCATCCGATGCATTTAACTTAATGAATTCTTCCATCGCATAATTACCCAATCTAAATAATTCTACCATTTTGAAAGCTTTTAGACAAGACAAAACCCCATCACATTATTTGTGATAGGGTTGGTTGTTGATTATCCTGTATGAGCGATATATCTGCTCCGCAAGTATGACTCGCATAAGCTGGTGAGGGAATGTCATATCGGAAAAAGACAGCAACATATCCGCCCTTTTTTTCACTTCATCCGACAGCCCCAGACTGCCTCCTATGACAAAAACGATCCTGCTGTGTCCGTTAATCCCAAGATCATCTATAAGGCGGGCAAAAGACTCTGACCCCATCTTCTTTCCCTCTATGGCAGTTGCTATGACGTAAGCATCGTTAGATAACTTTGCAAGGATTCTCTTACCTTCAGTATCCAGGATTTTTCTTTCGACAGCTTCGGGTGCATTATCCGGAGTCTGTTCATCATTTAACTCTATGATATTGAATTTGCAGTATTTAGAAAGACGCTTAGCATATTCGTTAAGCGCCTCTCTGTAAAATACTTCTTTTATCTTGCCTATACAGATAATATCAATGTTCATGTTTGCCTTATCTGCCGCTTAAATAGTCATCTATTCCCTTGGCAGCACTCTTGCCCGCTCCCATCGCAAGTATAACGGTAGCCGCGCCGGTCACGGCATCTCCTCCGGCATATACACCTTCTTTTGAAGTAGCACCGGTATCCTCCGTAGCCACGATACACTTTCTGCCATTGATATCAAGCCCTGCAGTCGTAGATGAAATTAACGGATTGGGACTAGTACCGAGTGACATGATAACAGTATCAACATCTATCACGAATTCACTTCCGGCAACTTCCACGGGACGACGTCTGCCGGACTCATCAGGTTCACCAAGTTCCATGCGGATGCACTTAATACCATTTACCCATCCATTCTCATCTCCGAGGATTTCGACCGGATTGGTCAACAGATCAAATATGATGCCTTCCTCTTTGGCATGATGTACTTCTTCCACTCTTGCAGGAAGCTCTTCTTCACTTCTTCTGTATACAATATGAACCTCACTGCCAAGTCTTAATGCTGTTCTTGCTGCATCCATGGCCACGTTGCCGCCGCCCACTACAGCCACCTTTTTACCGATCTTGATAGGCGTCTTGCTGTCAGGATCAAAAGCCTTCATAAGATTGCTTCTGGTAAGATACTCATTGGCAGAGAACACTCCGCTCAAAGTCTCACCCGGGATATTCATGAACTTGGGAAGGCCTGCACCTGATCCGATAAACACGGCATCATAGCCTTCTTCGCTCATAAGTTCATCTATGGTAACCGACTTGCCTATGATCACATTGGTCTCTATCTTGACTCCCAATGCCTTGACGTTCTCTATCTCGCGCTTAACAACCTTCTCCTTGGGAAGACGGAATTCCGGAATACCGTATACAAGCACTCCGCCCGGCTCATGTAAAGCCTCGAATATGGTCACATCATATCCCATTCTGGCAAGATCACCTGCACATGTAAGACCTGCGGGGCCTGCACCTATAACTGCGACCTTCTTGCCCTTGGGTGCGGCATTGGTACTTGGCTTAATGCCGTTTTCTGCAGCCCAATCGGCTACAAATCTCTCAAGTTTGCCAATGGAGATCGGATCTCCCTTGATACCCCTGATACACTTGCCTTCACACTGTGTCTCCTGGGGACATACTCTTCCGCACACTGCGGGAAGTGCACTTGACTCAGAGATGATCTCGTAAGCCTTCTTAAAATCTCCGTTTTTAACCTGCTCTATAAAACCGGGTATATTGATGGATACGGGACACCCCTTCATGCACTGAGCATTCTTGCAGTTAATGCAACGTTCTGCTTCGCACTTGGCTTCTTCCTCATTATATCCGAGACATACCTCTTCAAAATTCTTGGCTCTGACATCCGGTTCCTGTTCGCGGACAGGTATCTTCTTTAATACATCATCCATTCTTATCTATCTCCGTTTCATCCATTGCAATTACCGCATCCACCGTTATGGGTATCGCCTTCTTCAAGTGCCAAAAGCTTACGGCCTTCCTCGTCCTTATACATCATTGAACGTTTCATTGCGCCGTCGAAATCCACAAGATGTCCGTCAAACTCGGGACCATCCACGCATGCGAACTTCACTTCTCCGCCTACTATGATACGGCATGCTCCACACATTCCCGTACCATCCACCATTATGGGGTTCATGCTGACAATGGTAGGTATATTAAGCTCTTTGGTGAGCTTGCACACGAACTTCATCATGATCATCGGGCCTATGGCGATACATACATCATATTTCTTGCCTTCTCCCACAAGATCTTCGATTACTTTTGTGACCATACCGCTTCTGCCATACGATCCGTCATCGGTCGTTATATAAAGATTGCCGGCAACAGCCTTCATTTCATCTTCAAGTATAAGGATATCCTTGGTCTTGGCTCCAACTATAACATCGGCATCCACACCCTGCTCATGCAGCCATTTAACCTGAGGATATACAGGCGCGGTACCTACCCCGCCTGCCACGAAGAGAATATGCATCTTCTTAAGCTCATTAACGCTTTTGTCCGTGAGTTCGCTGGCTCTTCCCAAAGGTCCAACAACATCATGGAAAGAATCTCCGGTCTTAAGTTTGCTCATCTCCTTGGTGCTTGCACCTACCGTCTGGAACACTATCGTGATAGTGCCTGCCTGTCTGTCATAATCGCATATGGTAAGCGCGATTCGCTCACTGTCAGCGCCCGTTCTTACTATAAGGAACTGTCCCGGAAGACATTTCTTGGCCACTCTGGGTGCTTCCACTACCATCTGAAAGATGTTATCAGAGAGCTGTTTTGCTTCAATAATCTTATACATATGATCTAACGCTTTCTCCTTTCGTGTGCGTAGTTAATTCTTTTGTCCATACGATTGTTAACTATATAATAAATCCGTCAAAAATGCAATGACTAAACCATCTGCGCTAAAATATACTGTATCCGGGTTGATCAGAAAGGACTGATGGAATATACGTCAGTCGAACTTCTTTTAAGAAGGAATACTTCTCCCGTAGTACAGTCAAGGGCAAATATATTGCCGGTCATTGACTTGGCACCCGATCCGAAGAGGTAATATTCGTTGTAGCAATAAAGCGATCTTCCGCCTATATATCTCATCTCACTGTAAAGATAGTCAAATCTGCCGGGATATATGGCCGATGTTCCCGAGATATCGGTGATATAGCCCATTGTCACAAGATGATTCTTAAGGAATGCGATGCCGACTTCAGGCTCAAACATCTTTTCAACATTAATGCTGTATTCTTTTTCTACCGTTTCGCTCTTGACTCCGCGGCTGTTGATGGCCACAAGCTTAATGACAGTCACTCCGTCTGAAACTGTGATTGGTTCACCGTATATACGACTGTTAGAATCAGGTTCAGTACCGTCAAGCATATAATACACATAACAGTCTTCCGGAACTATCACTCTTACAAGCTGAGGCGTATCATAAACCCCCGAATCAAGTGATACCATCGGCGGAGAAGGTGCCTCTGCAAGTACTATATATGAATGAGTCATAACCGGGGACATAACACCGAATTTATTGACAAATACAGCCTGTATCATATGCTTGCCTTTTTTAAGCATTATTGGTTCGCTGTATTCTTTGGACGAAGTATCGGGCTTGGAACCGTCATCCGTGTAATATATCTTACCTTCCGAATCCGATGTAATTGTAAGGATGATCGCACTGTCGTAACTTCCGTCATCGTGAGAGAACACCGGAGGATAGGCCAGATAATCAACGAACGCCTTTTTCATATCCTCGTCCGCATATTCCTTTAAAAAGGCATCTATTTCGTCATAATCACCGTTCTCTTCGTATATGGATATCACACTCGAAAACGCAAGGGTCGAGTCCGGATATTTGTCGATCATGGTCTTATATATATCTATGGCCATATCAACATTGTCCAAAGATTTATAGCAGTCTGCGATCTTAAGAAGTATATCCGGATTGGTTGGGTCAAGCTGCGACGCCTTCTTGTACGAATCAGTTGCCTTTTTGTATTCACCCTGTGCATAAGCCTTATCACCGCATTTAATATTGTATGACGATGAATTGTCACGGTAAAACATGACAATCAAAAATACAAGCAGCAATACAATAATAAGACCCGCCGCACCGATGTATATATACGAGAATTTACTTAAGGCCGCCTTTTTAACGAAACTTTCATCTTCGGACGCAAAAAGATCCGTGGTAGTATCAAAGGTTCCGGACTCATCAGTCTTATCGCCTTCGTCCCCTATCACGTCGGTTACTATATTCTGTATCGATTCTTCTATACTCTGTTCGATCTCGGGTACAAATTCAGGTACTATATGCACCTCTGTTCCGCAGTTCGGGCAGAATATCTTCGAGTCATCAAATTCATGACCGCAATTAGAACATATCATATATACTCCGTGGTCGTATTAGAACAAGCCTGTTATCCTGCCATTATCATCCACATCTATCGAATATGCCGCAGGCTTTTTGGGAAGTCCGGGCATAGTCATGATATCGCCCGTCAGAACCACAATAAAGCCGGCTCCTGCAGATATATACATATCTCTGACCTTGATCTTAAAGCCACTGGGTCTGCCAAGAAGCGAAGGATCATCAGACAGAGAATACTGAGTCTTGGCCATGCATACAGGCAGGTCGTTAAATCCAAGTTTTTTAAGTTGATCAAGGCTCTTAAGCGCCTTACTGTCATAATCAACACCATCTGCGCCGTATATCTTTTTGGCCACCGCTTCGATCTTATCTTCTATCGGCAGATCAAGTTCATATACCGGTGTAAAATCACTATTCTTTTGCTCGATAGTATCTACGATGGTCTGTGCGAGTTCTTTGCCACCATCGCCGCCGAATTCCCATACTTTTGAAAGAGCAAAAGAGGCGCCCTTTTCTTCGCAGAATGACCTTACATATTCGGTCTCTTCCTCAGAATCCGTAACAAAAGCATTAAGAGTAACAACTACCGGAACCTTATAGCTTTGCAGATTGTCTATATGCCTCTCTAAGTTAACTATGCCTCTCTTAAGTGCATCCAGATCAGGCTTTGAAAGCTCATCCTTGGGGATTCCGCCGTTATACTTCAAAGCTCTTATCGTAGCCACAAGTACTATGGCATCGGGACAGATGCCCGCTACCCTGCACTTGATATCAAGGAATTTCTCGGCGCCCAAATCTGCTCCGAAGCCCGCCTCTGTTATACAATAATCTGCCATCTTAAGTGCCGCCTTGGTAGCGATAACGGAATTGCATCCATGTGCAATATTGGCAAAAGGTCCGCCGTGCACAATAGCAGGTGTATGTTCCAAAGTCTGAATGAGATTGGGCTTGATCGCATCCTTAAGCAATGCTGCCATGGAGCCCACAGCATTAAGATCTTTTGCAGTCACAGGCTTGCCCGACATATCATATGCAACGATTATCCTTGCAAGTCGCTTTTTAAGATCATCCATATCGGTAGCGAGACACAGAATCGCCATGATCTCACTTGCAACAGTGATAACAAAATGATCTTCTCTTACAAAACCGTCAGTCTTATTGCCAAGACCCACTACGACATTCCTCAAAGCTCTGTCATTCATGTCAAGGCATCTCTTCCATATGATCTGCCTCGTATCGATATTAAGCTCATTGCCCTGATGAATATGGTTGTCTATTATTGCAGCCAAAAGATTATTGGCCGAAGTAATGGCATGGAAATCACCGGTAAAATGAAGATTCAGATCTTCCATTGGAACGACCTGAGCCATTCCGCCGCCTGCGGCTCCACCCTTTATTCCGAAACACGGTCCGAGGGAGGGTTCACGAAGCGCAATGATGGCATTTTTACCGATCTTTTTAAATGCCTGGCCCAGACCCACGGTAGTAGTGGTCTTGCCCTCTCCTGCAGGAGTGGGATTGATGGCAGTCACAAGTATAAGCTTACCGTCCGGCTTATCCTTAAGACTCTTAAGGTATTCCTCAGATAGCTTACATTTATACTTTCCATAGTATTCAATATCATCGTCGGGTATACCCAGCGTCCCTGCTATCTCTCCTATCGGCTTAAGTGTGGCCTCCTGAGCAATCTCAATATCTGACTTCATTGGTTTCTCCATTTCTTAATCTATTCCAATATTGCTACAAATGCATACCTTGCACGCGTATGGATCTATACGTAATCCTCTACATATTGTTCAAAAGCATCGATACTCATAAGTATCTCCCTGGGCTTGGTGCCGTTTTCTTCGCTCACAACACCGGCCTCAGCAAGCTGATCCATGATCCTGGCAGCCCTGTTGAAGCCAATCTTGAATTTCCTCTGTAAACTTCCGATCGATGCCTTATCCTGATTGATGATAAAGCGGCCGGCCTCTGTAAACAGATCATCCGTATCATCTCCTGATCCGGAAGCATCGGATGACGATCCCGACAAAGACAAATTGGATATCTTGTTCTCTATGTCAGCAACCGCTATGCCTACATAGTCCTGATCCTTTAAGAATTCAACGACCTTGCCGACTTCAGCATCGGATACGAATGCACCCTGGACTCTGGCAGGTTTGGGATATCCCTGCGGGAAGAACAGCATATCGCCCTTACCAAGAAGTTTCTCGGCTCCGTTCATATCAAGTATGGTCCTCGAATCTATACCACTGCTTACGGCAAATGCCACACGGCTGGGCATATTGGCCTTAATCAGACCCGTTATGACGTCTACCGAAGGCCTCTGTGTGGCAATGATAAGATGAATACCACATGCTCTTGCAAGCTGCGCTATACGACATATACTCTCTTCCACTTCCTTGGCTGCGACCATCATAAGATCAGCAAGCTCATCAACGATTATAACGATCTGAGGAAGTTTATAGATCTCATTGCCTTCATCATCCGTAGTTCGACCCGATGCCAGGATACTCTCTATCTTGGCATTATAGCCCTTAAGATCCCTCACATTAAAATCGGCAAACTTTCGGTATCTTTCGGTCATCTCCGCAACGCCCCAATTAAGGGCTGCGGCAGCCTTTTTAGGATCCGTGACAACGGGAACCATAAGATGAGGAATACCGTTATATACACTGAGTTCCACTACCTTCGGGTCTACCATGATGAGTTTTACCTCATCCGGATTCGCCTTATAAAGGATGCTCATGATAATTGTATTGATACATACGGACTTACCGGAACCCGTAGCACCTGCTATGAGCATATGCGGCATCTTGGCTATATCGGCCACTATGGTCTTACCTGCAATATCTTTGCCGATGGCTATGGCGATCTTACTGTCAAAGTCTTTAAAAGACTTATCTTCTATAAGTTCTCTTAAGCCTACACCGGTACTCTCTTTATTGGGCACTTCTATTCCGACTGCCGATTTGCCGGGTATGGGTGCTTCTATTCTGATGTCGGCAGCTGCAAGGCTTAATTTGATATCATCGGCAAGGGACACTATCTTATTGACTCTTACACCTACTTCGGGCTGAAGTTCAAATCTGGTAACACTGGGTCCCTGGCTTATATCAAGCACCTTGGCTTTTACACCGAAATTCTCCAAAGTGG